>CAZQNC010000001.1:0-41694 GCA_964594625.1 uncultured Thermoplasmatales archaeon
CTGGTGGAACACGGCCCGGACATCCTGCTTGCTTCACACGGCTGAACAGTATCAAAAAAGAGAAGACTATTTATAACGACGGCAAAATAAGCCGGACAGGGATGCGATGAGCAACAACGGAAAACACCTGTTCTCGAAACGAGACATGACGCTGGCGGCCGCCGTGGCCGCCGCCATCATCGGCATCGGCGTCATCAGCGCGTTTCCCAGCGGGCTGCATCTTTCGCCATCCGTCGAGATGCGCTACACCGGCACGGACACCACGCTGCTGCTCGGCGACATCGACATAGACGGCGACGTCACCGGCTCGATGGGATTGCGCAACATAAGCGTCTGGCATATCGCTGCAGCGGGACAGGTCACGATAGCTACGGGTGGTGGCCCATCGAAAACGTTTGTCGACCCTGACATCGTGATTCGCGGCGGCGACGGCATGGTAAACGGCACGGTACATATCCCTGCCACGCTCACCCCCGGGGCGGTCGTGTTCAACGGCACCCACGGCGGCACCTGGGCGTTCGCCGCGGAATCGATACCGCTTGCGATTTCGCCGGGCTCCATGGTAACCGCACGTGAAGCGGCCATCACGGTCGACAACGGGTCATGGACCGGCCAGGGCACTTTTTCCCTGCGAATGGACGGCAACGCGAGCGCTACGGCCAGAGCCGATTACGGTGTGGTGTCCACCGATGACCTCGTTGAGCTGACGGTCGAGCCGGGCACGGATTTCAACCAGAGCCTGCTCGACGTGCTCGGGGAAGAGCTGCCATCGTTGCCCGTATCATTGGGCGGCGTGGCCGCCGTGCTGCCAGAACATGGCGCGACGGTAGCCGTGAACGGAGACCGGCAGCGATGTGACAACATATCGCTGGGCAGAGGCACGTGGACCGCTTCGCTCGGCCGCCAGATGTCACTGCAGGGGGAAGCGCGGCTGCTGCTCCTCGACGGGTCATTGCACAGCCCGGCGGACGCCGCAGCATGGTTCATCCCCGACAGGCTCCTCGGACTGTGGCCGCTCGCCATCGGCATATGGCTGGTCACCGCCTGGCTGCATCGACGCTACCGCCAGAAGCAGGAGGCATATGACCGGGGTTTTCACTGGCTGGCGGTCATCGTGCACGTGCTCGCCATCGCAGTCACGTTTTTCCTGTGGGACGCCGAGATACGATACCTGTTCGGCACAAGCATGCTCGACGCCGCCGTAACGACGCTGTCCACGGGTATGCTATCCCTGTCCGCCTGGGCGGTGGCCCCCCTCGAGCTCGTTCCCTGGTTCGTCGGGCTGGTCCTGATAGCGCTGCCCATCCGGGTATTGCTGACCGGCGTGTTCCGGCTTACCGGGTTTGACACCATCGGCGGCGGCGTTGCCAGGGCGGCCGGGCTGCTGTCGCTGCTGTTCATCGGCGCCCGTTATATCCCGTTCTTTTTGAACGTGACCGTGCTCGCCCTGCTGCGGAGCATGCTCGGGCTGTGACCTAAAACGCAACGGGTTAGGGAAAACGGGACTGCGCTCCAGGCACTCCCCCGGGGACAGATATCTTAAATACCGGCGGTTTTTAGGGAGACATTGGCATCCATGAAAGCGACACCTCTTTACAACCGGCGGGCGCTGCATCTTCCCGGGGGAGACGCCGTCATCGTTGCCGACCTCCACATTGGCATCGAGTACGATCTCTCGCTCACGGGGGCCAACATTCCCTCGCAGACCGCGTCGCTGGCATCCCGCTGCACCGGGCTGTGCGAGGATCATGATGCTGCAACGCTGTACATCGCCGGCGACCTCAAGCACATGATTGCCGCCTCCGGGGATTCAACGGAGCACGCCCGGATGATGCGGCAGGAGCGCTGGGACCTTCGCATGTTTGTGCAGTCGCTGTCCAGCTGTGCCACGAAGCTGGTGAAGGGCAACCACGACGGCGGACTGCGCACCTCGCCGACGCTGACGGTGCATGACAGCGGGGGCATATGTATTGGTGACGTGGCCATCGCGCACGGTCATGCCTGGCCCTCCGACGAGGTGATGCAGGGCGAGCTGCTGGTCATGGGGCACGTGCATCCCGTGGTCCGGCTCAGAGACGACCTTGGCTTCTCCACGTCCAAGCCCTGCTGGCTCCGGGCTCCGCTGCTGGAGGATGCTGCCGTTGAGCGATATCCCTCTGGCAACCCCGGCTTGGAGGTGGTGGTCATGCCGGCGTTCAACCCGCTGTGCGGCGGGATGGCGGTCAACACCGAGGGCATCCTGGGCCCCATGCGGAACATTGTTGACGTCGACGCCGCCGAGGTATATTTGCTGGACGGCACCCGTCTGGGCAGCGTCGCGTCGCTTCGGCTGTAGGGCAGAAGCTTTTTATCCCATCTGCGTATTTACACCCGATATCATGAAAATATTGGTGACAGACCCGGTTGCAGATGAAGCCATGGACATGCTCCGTGAAAGGCACGACGTGACGTTCGACAACCTCACGGGCAGCAAACTGGCCGCCGAAATCGGTTCCTACCATGGCATCATGGTGCGCAGCGGCACCCAGGTCACCCGCGAGGTCATCGAAGCCGCCGACAATCTCATGGTCATCGGCCGTGCGGGCATCGGCGTCGACAACATCGACCTCGAGGCGGCGAGCGAACGTGACATCAAGGTCGTCAACTCGCCGACCGGGGCCACGCCCTCGGTGGCCGAGCTTACCATCGCGCATATGCTGTCCCTGGCCCGGCATCTGCCCGAAGCGGACCGGACGATGAAAGCCGGTGAATGGGCGAAAAAACAGCTGAAGGGCACAGAGATCAAGGGCAAAACCCTCGGCCTGGTGGGCTGCGGCAACATCGGCAGCCTCGTCGCCGAGTACGCGCAGGCGCTGGGCATGGCCGTCATCGGCTACGACCCCTATATCTGCGAGGAGGACCTGGCGGACGTGGGCATCGAGAAAACGGAGCTCGATAGCGTGCTCCGGGAGGCCGACTACGTGTCGCTTCACGTGCCCCATATCGAGGCGACCCATCACATCATCGACGCTGCGGCGCTGGAGACCATGAAGGACACCGCGTACCTGGTGAACTGTGCCAGGGGCGGCGTGGTCGACGAGGACGCCCTGTATGAGGCGCTGCAAAACGGCGACATCGCCGGTGCCGCGCTGGACGTCTACGAAAACGAGCCGCCCGGTGAGACCAGGCTGGCTGAGCTGGACAACATGGTGATGACCCCGCATCTCGGCGCTGCAACAAGGGAAGGACAGATACGCGCCGGGACGGTCTGCGCCGAGCAAATGCTCATGGCGCTTGATGGCACGGAGCCCGAGTTCTGGGTCAACCGGAAAAAGTAAAAAAGGCTCGCCAAAAACCTGTTGTATCCCGGAGAAACCTTCCGGGCGTTGCGCAACGTTTCAAGACGGCGATGTCTCTTTCGACCGTCTTTCATTCTCCGTTTATTGACCGGTTATGCCACCGGAGGTATATGCTCCCCGTAGCAAGCTGTGGAGCGTTCGGGTAAAACGACATGTTTCAATCGTCGTATTCGTCGCTTTCCTCAGCCTCGGGGGCCTCGCCTCGCTCGCTGATGTTTTCGACGATCTGCATCGGCTTCGGTATCATGAACTTCGGCCAGAGCGAGGTGTTGGTGAAGCAGGGAAACTCGGTGACATAGTACTCGTGGTCCCGGCTGATGACGCATTGCAGCGTGAAAAATATCTCCCGCCGCTCGTCAAGTTTGAGGTCGCCGTCGGTCACCTCGACGAAGGCCCCCTCGGCACCGATTTTGCCGGATCCCTCCAGCATGACCTCGAGGTTGAAGATGCATTCCGCCACTTTTTCCTCGTCCTCCACGATGTCGCCCATGCCGATGTACAGGCCCGGGAACTCGGACAGCTCCTGCTCCATGGAGGTAAACACGCTGTATACATAAATATTTTCAACTGGCGCAGGTTGTAACCCATGGCCGTCATCTACTCCCTCGGTCACTCCAATCGGAGCGGCCAGGCCTTCCTTGAGCTGCTGCAGCGCCATGACGTGGAACTGGTGGCGGACGTCCGCCGGCGGCCCATCTCGCGGTTTGCACATTTCAACCGGGACATGCTCGCGGCGCTGCTCGACGACCACGACGTTGACTACGTACATATCGAGCCGCTGGGCGCATACCGCCCCGGGGGATACCCGGCATGGATGCAGACCAGGGCCTGGCAGCAGGCGTACCGGGAACTCGTCGTCCTGGCCCGGCGGCAGACCGCGGCGTTCATGTGCGCCGAGCGGCTGCCGCAGCAGTGCCACCGCCGCTACATCGCCCGCCGGCTTGCCAGGGACGGATGGCGGGTCGTCCATCTGATTGATGGCAGCGCGGCCCAGGCGACGCTTGACATGTAGCGGCGAAGGCGCAACGCTTTTAAGACTTCCGGCCATACCAGACAGGAGGGAAACCATTTTTGACGTCCTCGAAGCAGTCATCCCCTACATCAGCGGGCTGTACACCCTGCCCTGGATAGCCGTCGGCTTTTTCGGCAATTTTCTCCTTGGCCACGTGTTCGGCGAAAAACGCGTCACGGCGGCCATGAAAAAAATCGGGCTGGTGCTGCTCTTCGTGTTCATCCCCATCCTGCTGTTCAAGCTGTTTTTAAACATCGACTTCCGGGCGCAGGAGTTCGACTTCGCACTACTCGCCCTCGCATTCATGGCCTTCCTGTACCTGATAGCATACCTGTACGCCCGGCGGCAGGCCTCCCGGTTTACCGGGGATGGCAGCGAGAGAGTGCACTTCCTCAAAACCGTCATCGTCAACCAGGGGCGGAGCGCCGCCTTCTTCGGGAGCGCCATCCTGGCCATCGACGGGCTGCGCATCCCCGCTGCCATCTACATCACCCTGCTCGGCATCTATCTGTTCGCCATCGTTCCCTACCTGCTGGCGCATCTCCACGGTCGGGAGGTCGCCGCCAGCGAGACGAAGAACCCGCTGCCCCGGTTTTTACGGGTGTTCCCCTGGTACCTGGCGGCTTTCCCCATAGCGGCGACCGTTATACATGCGCAGACCGGGGTCACTACCGCCACCTATGAATGGGGTGTGCTGCTCGACTTCGCAGCTGCGGTGACCATTCCAGCCGCATTGTACTACGTCGGCTCCGGCATCAAGCTGGCGGATGTCACCCCGGACAAGCTCAGGCAGCTGTTCTTCGGCCATACCGGGGAGCTGGCCAAGGTACGCATGCTTTTGCTGCTCACCATGGTGATAACACCGGTTGTCGTCGCGGTGCTGTTCGGCTCGCTGTGGATGCTCGGCCTGCTGCCGGCGGCATGGTTTGCGGTGCTGCTGCTCAACGCGGTGCTGCCCATCACCAGCACCAACATGTTCCTGGTCCCCTATGGCATCAACAGAAAGGTGACGGCGCTGTCGGTGACCTGGTCGACCCTGTTCTCGCTGCCATTGTTCGTGGTGCTCCTCTACGTGATGTCCCGGGTGTTCGGATAGCCTATTCCTCGACGACCCGCTGGGCTTTGCCCATGCTCCGGGGAATGGTCTCCGGCTCGACAACCTCGACCGGAATGTGCAGGTTGAGCACGGCGTAGATGTCCTCCTCTATCCGCTCGGCCAGGTCGTCGAGGTTGCCCTGGAGGTGGCGCTCCCGGGTGGGCTCTATCTTTATGGTCAGCGTGGTCAGCCCCCGTTTTTCTTTTTTGATGAGCTGGTAGTGGCCGCTGGCCCCGGGCTGCTGCATCATGACCTCCTCCAGCTGGGAGGGAAACACGATGACTCCCTTGATCTTCATCATGTCGTCGCTCCGCCCCTTTATCCGGGAGATGACGGGCAATGTCCGCCCGCACTCGCAGGGCTCCTCCGTATACTCGGCGATGTCGCCGGTGCGGAAGCGCAGGGCGGGAAAACCCTCCTTGGTGACGGTGGTGAACACCAGCTCGCCCTCGTTATCGGGCGGCAGCTGCTCCCCGGTGTCGGGGTCGATGATCTCCGTCAGGAAATGGTCGGCGTTGACGTGCATGCGCTGCTCCCGGCATTCGGTGACCACGCCGGGCCCGATGATCTCCGTCAGACCGTAGTGCTCGTGCGCCCGGATGCCCCATTTTCCCTCGATTTTTTTGCGCATCTCGTCGCTCCACGCCTCGGCCCCGAACAGCCCGAGGCGGAGATGGAAGTCCTCGCGGGGCTCGTAGCCCATGTCCGCGGCCACCTCGGCCATGAACAGCGAATAAGACGGGGTGCAGGCGACCGCCGTGGCACCGAAGTCCTTCATCAGCGTTATCTGCCGCCGGGTGTTCCCCGAGCTGGTGGGAACCACCATGGCGCCGATGCGCTGTGCTCCTTTTTCGAAGCCGTGAGCGCCGGTGAACAGGCCGTAGCCGTAGGCGTTCTGCATGATGTCGCCGACACGGAGCCCGTTGGCCCACAGCGACCGGGCCATGACCTCGCTCCACAGGTCGACATCCGCGGCGGTGTACGGCCCGACGACGGGCTTGCCGGTGGTGCCCGACGAGGCGTGCACCTCCACGCAGTCTTCGAGGTCGACGCAGAGCAGGCCAAACGGGTAGTAGTCGCGGAGCTCCGCCTTGGTCAGAAACGGCAGCCGGGTGATGTCGTCCAGCGTCCTGATGTCGTCCGGCGCTACATCGGCCTCTTTGAGCTTGTCATGGTAGTGCCCGTTGACCGTGTAGGCCCGCTGCACGGTGTCCCGCAGGCGTTTCAGCTGTAGCTGCTTCAATTCCTCCAGTGGCATGGTTTCATGCCGCTCGTCCCAGAAATCCATATGGGTAATGCACTGCGGTTTAAAAAATCCGCCGTTACAGCCGGCGCCGCAGAAACACCAGCCCGCCCTGCTGTTTTTCGACCTCGAAACCGAGCCTGTCAAAGAGACGGAGCATGGCCATGTTGCCTTCCGTCACCTCGGCGGTCAGCGCCGTGATGCCATGCCGTCTCGCCACGTGCGCGAGATGTTCCAGCAGCGCGGTGCCGACGCCGCGGCCCTGCCAGTCATCCCGGACGACGACGGCCACCTCCGCCTCGTCTCCCTGCATGGTGTACCGGCCGACGCCTAGGGGTATCTCGCCGTCGTAGTCATCCCAGGTCGCCAGCACGGCCACGTCCCGCATGTAGTCGTTGTCCAGATATGAGACAAGCTCCTGGCGGGGCATGTAGGTCCTGGCCCGGAACCACCGCCGCTTTTTGGTCTCCGGCGAGAAGCTGTTGTACAGCTCGAGCATGAGCTCCTCGTCCTCCCGGGTGAGCGCCCGAAGCAGGATGACGCTGCCGTCCTTTATCCTGGCTATGGTGCGCAGCTCCTCGGGGTCCACCCGGCTGCCGTGTGGGGATGCCATCGCCTGCAATACACATGATTATTAAAAGCTGTTTTGGCTGCCCGGAACCGTATTAAACGTGTGCTGGTTGAGCGAGCATGGCGTTCAAGCTGGAGAGTTCGGCCTTTGCAGATGGACAGCCGATCCTGGAGCGATATACCTGCGACGGGGATGACGTGTCGCCGCCGCTGGCCTGGACGGATGTCCCGGATGATACGAGCAGCCTGGCGCTGGTCTGCGATGATCCCGACGCTCCCATTGGGACGTGGGTGCACTGGGTGCTGTATAACATCCCGCCAGGTGAGCCGGGGCTGCCGGAGGATGTTCCCGCCGTGGAGGCCATGGAGAACGGCGCCCGGCATGGACGAAACAGCTGGCGCCGGCGTGGCTACGGCGGCCCCTGTCCGCCGGGCAGGAAGCCGCACCGCTATTATTTCAGAGTGTACGCGCTCGACATCGTGCTTGACCTTAAATCGGGGGCAAAGAAAAGGCATCTCCGGAAGGCGATGGAGGGCCACATCCTGGCCGAGACCCGGCTGATGGGAACGTATACCCGGAAACGGTAGCTGGAGACACGCTGATACGCCGCAACAGCCGTCTATTAACAATAGTTAATTTTAAATAATGCGATGTGTTGTTAGCATGTGATACAATGAAACATATGCGCACACCGTTTGTCGCCATCGGCCTGGCACTGGCCCTGCTGCTCCCCTTGCAGCACGCCTCACCGCTGTCGGCAGCGCTGGGCGACAACACGCCGCCGAACCCGCCGGAGATAACCGGGCCCAGCGACGGCAGAATATGGGAGACATACACCTACCAGTTTACGCTCACCGACCCCGACGGTGACCGGATGGAACGCCTCGAAATCAACTTCGGCGACGACAGAGAAGAAATCCTGAACTGTGGATGTACACAGCCCTACTGGCCCTCCGGGGCAACGCTCAACGTCACCCACCGGTGGACCCACCGGGGCGACTTCACCATCGAAGCCAGGGTGCGCAACGTCCGCGGCGCATGGAGCAACTGGGGCTCCCTCCAGGTCTCCATGCCCAGGGCGCGAGCCATTGAAAGCACCCTGCACACGGTGCCCCGCAGCAGCCCGAAGGTCGAGGCGTCGATGGATGACACCACGCCCCCCACCGTGACCATCGTCACCCCCCGGGAAGGCTCCCTCCACCTCGGCGGCAAACCGGTCATGGAGCTGCCCGTTTTCCTGCCCACGATGCTCCCCGGGTCGTTTCTGTTCAACACGGGCAAGGCCCTGGTGACCGACAACGTCGACCAGCAGGACGACATCCAGGTAACCGTGTACCTTGACGGCGAGGCCCGGGCAACCGCTGAATGGAGCCCCTGCAGCCGCTACCATGAATGGGGCCCCCTCGGCCGCGGATTCGGCTCCATGACGCTTCGCGTCGAGGCCACGGACAGCAGCGGCAACACGGGCAGCGCAGAGATGCCGGTCTGGTACTTCTGCCTCCTGCAGCAGTAGCTTTTCCCCCTTTTTCTATCTTTTCAGCGACTGCAATACCTCCCGGTGCACGTCGTAGGCCTCCCGGTCGTACAGCACAAAGCGCACCAGGTCGAGCCCGCCGTTGTCCTCCAGCCAGTCAAGTACGGCGGGGAGCGCCACCCGGGCGGCCTGCTCCAGCGGGTAGCCGAAGGCCCCGGTGCTCAACGCCGGAAACGCAATGCTGGACAGGCCGTGCTCCCGGGCGAGCTGCAGCGCGTTATGGTAGCATGCCGCCAGCAGCTCAGCGTCGCGCTGTCTTCCCGAGTACACGGGCCCCACGGTGTGGATGACATAGCTGGCGGACAGATGGTAGCCCTGGGTTATCTTCGCTTCGCCGGTTCGGCAGCCCGCCAGCTCTTTGCATTCCTCCCAGAGTTCGTGGCCGGCCGCCCGATGGATGGCACCGGCCACGCCGCCGCCCGGAGCCAGCCGCTTGTTGGCCGCGTTGACAACCGCGTCGGTTTCCTGCAGGGTGATGTCGCCGACGGTGAGCTCCAGCCGGGCGTCGCCGGCAGATACGTGTTCCATGGGCCTGGAGCGGCATCCCGGTATAAAAAAATAGTGCAGGGCAACATATCATATATCCCCAGCGCATTACGTGGTAATGGAACGCGTGACAGGTGATAACGGGGAACACGCACGCTGTCGGCTGTGCGGTCTGGAAAGCCGGCATATCTCGGCCGCGCTCGGCGTCTGCCGTTCCTGCATCAGGGAGCAGCCCGACGCATCCCTCCGGCTCACCGAGACGGCACATGCCCACATGCGAAAAACAGACGGGCTGCCGGCAAAGCCGCCCGACGGGGGCTCCGTCCAGTGCACCGTATGCGCCAACGGCTGCGCCATCGGATACGGCGAAGCGGGCTACTGCGGTCTCCGGGAAAACGTTCGCGACCTGCTGATAGAACGCCAGGGCATCGTCCGCACGCAGTACGTCTCGGCTCCGGGAGCCTGCCCCGGGGCATCGTCATGCGACGCCGAAGGATACAGCCTCAACGTCTTCGTCTACGGCTGCAGCTTCGACTGCCTGTACTGCCCCCATCCCGGGCACCGGCACCTCGACGAGGTCAAACGCCTTGGCGTTCCCACCCTGCAGCAGCTCGCCCGGCAGGCAGCCTGCATCCGCTTCTACGGCGGAGCGCCCGAGCCACAGCTTCCCTTCCTCCTCGAGGTCACAGAACGCATCCTCGAACGGGTAACGCCGCACATATGCTGGGAGCTCAACGGCAGCGCCGCCCCGGATCTCACCCGCCGGGCCACGCAGCATGCCGCTGCATCAGGCGGCACCATCACCATAAAAATCATGGCCAGAGATGCAGCGCTCCACCGGGCGCTGACCGGGCGGAGCAACCGGCGCACCCTCGCCTCCTTCGAGATGCTGGCCGGCGATTTCGATGCATCGGTGCTGGCGGCGGCGACGCCGCTGGTCCCCGGCTACATCGACGCGGACGAAGTGGCGGCCATCGCCTCGTTTATCGCCTCGTGCAATCCCGACATATCCTATCTTTTGCTGCCCGTGGCGCCGGGGTCTGTCTCCCGTGGCCTGCCGCCGACGAGCCATGAGCAGGCCGAAGCATGCCGGGCGGCAGCGGCAAAATATTTAAACCGCGTGCACATTTGCACACCGGCATCCGCAGGGGTAAAAAACCTCCTGTAGAGGGCGGATGCGACACCCTTATCTTTATATACATGATTGTATATTTGGGTAAAAGTTTCCCCCCATCAGGTGAACAATGCCAGAAAAACATCATCCGAGACGAGGTTCACACGGCTATTCGCCACGCAAGCGCTCGCAGTCCGCAGTAGCACGCATCCATTCCTGGCCCGAGGGCGGCAGCGAGCCCCGGCTGCAGGGATTCGCCGGCTACAAGGCAGGCATGACCCACGTGCTGCTCGTAGACTACCGGCCGACATCGACGACCTCCGGCCGCGAAGTCCAGGTGCCCGTCACCGTCGTCGAGGTCCCGCCGCTCAAGATAGCCGCGGTGCGCCTGTACCGCGACACCCCCTACGGTCTCCAGACCGCGACGGAGCAATGGGCCGACAATCTCGACGACCTCAACGGAAAACTCCCCATGTCGGAAAACGGGGGCGGCAGCCTGGAGGCAGACACCATCGACGACGTCCGCGTCATCGCGCACACCATGCCCCGCATGGTCACCGGCGTGCCCAAAAAAATACCGGAGCTCATGGAACTCCGGGTGGGCGGCGGCGACATCGAGGCGCGGGTTGAACACGCGAAGGGCCTGCTCGGCAGCGACGTCAACGTAGCCGACATCTACGGCGAGGGCACCATGGTCGACATCGCGGCCGTCACAAAGGGAAAAGGATTCCAGGGTTCACCAAAGCGATTCGGCGTCAAGCTACTGACCCACAAAAACCGGAAACACCGGCGGCAGGCCGGCACCCTGGGTCCCTGGCTCACCTGGGTCCGCTCCACGGTGCCGCAGGCCGGGCAGATGGGATATCACCCGCGGGTCGAATACAACAAACGCATTCTCAAGATCGGCGACGACGGCGACGACATCACCCCCGACGGGGGCTTCAAACACTACGGCGTCGTCCGCAACAACTACATCATCATCCACGGGTCCATCCCGGGCCCGGCGAAGCGCCTCATCCGCATGCGGGACGCCATCCGCTACCAGAAGGGCGTAGAAGTAGAAAAACCGGAAATCACCTACATTTCCACCACGAGCAAGCAGGGGATATAATGAAGGCAAAGGTATATGGACTCGACGGCACCGTCACCGACGAACGCACGCTTCCCGCAGCATTCGAACAGGGATACCGCCCCGACGTCATACGGAAAGCGTTCAACGTGATGCGCGCCAACGCACGCCAGCCATACGGCGTCAACGAACGAGCCGGCAAACAGCACCCCGTCGAGCCCTGGTCACCGGGACGAGGCGTCTCACGCGTCCCCCGCCTGACCCAGGGACGACGAGCCGCGTTCATGCCCGGCACTGTCGGCGGCCGAACGGCGCATCCCCCCAAACCAGAGAAAAACTGGGGCAAAAAAATCAACAAAAAAGAAAAAGCGCTCGCCCGGTATGCAGCCCTTGCGGCCACCGCCAGCCCTGAGCTGGTGGCGAAGCGAGGCCACCGTTTCGGCGAAGACGTAACACTGCCGCTCGTGGTCGACAGCGCATTCGAACAGCTCACCAGGACCAAGGACATGATCGAGGCGCTGCAAAAACTCGGCGTCTACGACGACGTGGAGCGAGCCCGGCAGGGGCGCCACATCCGGGCCGGCACGGGAAAACGGCGCGGGCGAAAATACAAGACACCTCGTTCCATCCTGATTGTGGCCGGCGACACGGAAAACGTTAAAAAAGCCGCCGGTAATTTAATAGGAGTGGACGTCGTGACGCCACAGCAACTCAACGTACTGCATCTCGCCCCCGGAGGAGACCCGGGTAGGCTTACCATTTTCACCGTCAACGCGCTGGAACACATGGAGGACATGCAATGAATCCCTACGACGTGGTCCTGCATCCATACGTGACCGAGAAATCGATGCTCCTGATGGAGGACAACAACGCACTGCAGTTCGCGGTCAAGATGGAAGCGAACAAGAAAGAGATTAAGAGCGCCGTCGAGCAGATGTTCGATGTCGAGGTGGCGAAGGTGACCACCCGCATCGCCAAGGATGGAAAGCTGGCGGTTGTAACGCTCACACCTGAACATGAGGCGGAAGACATCGCCATGAGAGTCGGTATATTCTAAGTGATACAATGGGAAAGCGATTGATACACCAACGGAGAGGCTCTGCGCGCTCACGCTCGCATTACAGGAGCCCGTCGTTCAAGCACAAAGGCCCGGTTGCCTATCCCTCGCTGGAGGAAACAGAGGGCGTTGTCCGGGATATCATACACAACCCGGGTACGTCGTCCCCGCTCGCCGTCGTTGAGACGAGCGATGGCAGCAGGTTTACCATGCTCGCCCCCGAGGGGATTGCATCCGGGGAGACCGTCAGGTTCACCGAGAGAAGCATTCTCAAACCCGGCAACGTGCTGCCGTTGTCCTCGATACCCGAGGGTACGCCCGTCTACAACATCGAAAGCAACCCGGGCGACGGCGGAAAATTCGCCCGCTCGGGCGGCAACCATGCCAGCATCGTGGGACACGGCAAAAACGTCATCGTGAAACTGCCATCCGGGGCACAGAAAAAACTGCATCCCCGATGCCGGGCCACCATCGGCGTGGCAGCCGGCGGCGGCCGAAACGAAAAGCCGTTCATGAAAGCCGGCAAACGTCATCACGCGCTTCGCTCCCGGGGCGGCATCTATCCACGGGTGCGCGGCGTGGC
Organism: uncultured Thermoplasmatales archaeon; assembly: GCA_964594625.1. Classification (GTDB taxonomy): domain Archaea; phylum Thermoplasmatota; class E2; order UBA202; family DSCA01; genus CAZESS01. The sequence continues at coordinate 13,104 of CAZQNC010000001.1, forward strand.
GATGAACCCCGTCGACCATCCCCACGGCGGAGGTGCCCATCAGCACGTGGGCAAGTCATCGACCGTCAGCCGGAATGCGCCCCCGGGACGAAAGGTGGGCAGCATAGCGGCACGGAGGACCGGAAAGAAGTGATATCATGGCACGGAGAAGCAGACGAAGGAAGAAAAAACTTGACCTGGGCGCGAAAAAGGAGTTTACCTATCGAGGCCTGAGCGTCGACGAGATGAAGGAGCTGTCAGTCGACGAGTTCCTGCAGCATCTACCGGCGCGGAAGCGACGCAGCCTGACACGCGGTATGACCCGGGAGCAGCACAAGCTCCTGCAAAAGGTGAAAGACGCCGACGACGGCGACATCATCCGCACGCATCTCAGGGACATGGTCGTCCTCCCCCCGTTCTTCGACCACGAGCTAGCGGTGCACAACGGCACCGAGTACGTTCGCGTCAAGATTCAGCCCGAAATGGTCGGGCATTACCTCGGCGAGTTCGCCAGAACGCGCAAGGAAGTGAAGCACACCGGACCGGGACTGGGAGCCACGCGCTCCTCCAAGTTCCTGCCCCTGAAGTGATACCATGAGCTATTCAGCACACAGAAACCCGGAGAAAAGCGCTCGCGCCCATGGCAGCGAGCTGCACTGCTCGCCGAAGCATTCACAGAACATCATGCGGGCCATCAAGGGCATGTCCATCGAGGAGGCAAAACAGTTCCTTGAGGACGTCATCGCCAAGAAGCGGGCGGTCCCGTTCACCACGCACAACCGCGACGTCTCACATCGCAAGGGCATGGGGCCCGGCGCGTATCCGGAGAAGGCGTCGAAGAACATCCTGCGCATCCTGAAAAACGCGGAGAACAACGCCGAGTACAAGGGGCTGGACACGGAAAACATGGTTATCTCGCATGCCTCCGCCTACAAGGGACAGAAAATCGAGGGCATGATGCCCCGCGCATTCGGCAGGTCGAGCCCAAAAAACAAGCAGACCACCAATGCAGAACTTATCGTAGAGGAGAAAGAATAATATGGCCATCGAGCGAAAGTTCGTCCAGGAAGGAGCGAAACGGATGCTTATCAGGGAATATCTGGAACACGAAACCGAGCGAGCCGGCTTCGGCGGCCTGGAGATACAGCGCACGCCGCTCGGCACCCTGCTCTCGCTGTCGACGGAGCGACCGGGCATCGTCATCGGCCGCGGCGGCAAAAACGTGAAAGCGCTCACCCAGAACCTCGAGGACCATTTCGGGCTGGAAAACCCGCAGCTGGAGGTCGAGGAAATCGGCAACCAGGCCCCGCTCAACGGGCAGATTATGGCCCAGAAGGTCGCTTCGGCGCTGGAGCGCGGCTGGCATTTCCGCCGCGTGGGCCATTCCACGGTCCGCCGTATCATGGGGTCGGGGGCGCGTGGCTGCCAGGTCATCATCTCCGGCAAGATTACCGGGTCGCGCCATCGAACCGAGAAGTTTACCAAGGGCCACGTCAAGTACTGCGGCGAGGTCGCCAGCGAGGTCATGGACGAGGGCATCGCGGTGGCCAAGAAAAAAGCCGGCGTGCTGGGCGTCAAGGTCCGCATCATGCGGCCGGACGCGAAGATGCCCGACGAAGTGGAAATCGTGCATGAGCCCGAGGAGCAGGAGGAGACGGCGGAGCCGGTTGCGGAGGAGACGGAGGAGAAGGCAACGGAGCCATCTGAGAAGCCGAAGGAAAAACCCGCGGAGAAAAAGCCGGCGAAGAAAAAGCGGCAGAAGAAGCAGAAAAAGCAGAAGCCGGCACCGGAGGAAACGAAGGAGCCGGCACCGGAGGAAACGAAGGAGCCGGCACCGGAGGCATCCCCGATGGATGAGCTCAACCTGAAGGATATCACCGGCATCGGCGGCAGCATGATGAAGCGGCTGCAGAAGGCCGGTATCGAGGACGTCCGGGAGCTCTACGAGATGAGCATTGACGACCTTACAGAGGTGAAAGGCATCGGTGTCAAGAAGGCGAAACAGCTTAAGAAGGCAATTGAAACGGCGGTGAACCAGTGAAGCCATCTGACATGCGAGACATGGATAGCAGTGAACGCCAGGAGCAGCTTGCAGACTGGCGGAACGAGCTGATGGAGGAATACGGTCGGGCGGCCATGGGCGGCTCACCGCAGTCACCGGGCCGCATCCGGTGGATTCGCCGCAACATCGCTCGAATGCTGACCATTATGCAGGAGGAAGGAGAACTGAATGAGTGAGATTTGTCCTGTCTGTGGCCTGCCTGAAGAGTTATGTGTCTGCGAGAACATCGCCCGGGAAGGACAGGAGATAACGATTTACACTGAAAAACGACGCTATGGAAAAATGATGACCGTGATAGAAGGACTCGACGACGCCGACATCGACATCGAGGGACTGGGCAAGGAGCTCAAAAAATGCTGTGCGTGCGGCGGGACCGTCAAGGACCGCAGGATAGAGCTGCAGGGCAGTCACACGCAGCGGGTACGGGAACGACTGGAAGAACTTGGATTTGCCGTTGACGTGGAATGATGCACAGGAAAACATTTATGAAACATGAGTTCATAGGCCTCCCGATACGGGTAGCGGATGCCGCAGACCCCACGCTGCAGGGCGTGGCAGGTACCATCATCGACGAAACCAAAAACACGTTCGTCATCCGGAACGACGGCACCAAGCGGGTGCCGAAACACCATACAACGTTTGAGATAGACGGCACGGAAGTACGCGGCGACGACATCGCCTACCGGCCTGAAGACAGAATAAGGAAGATAAAATGATTGGAGTTGACGTAAAAGAACCGGAACGCGAATGCACCGACCGCAACTGCCCGTTTCACGGCAGGCTGCCGGTCCGCGGCGTCGCCCTCACCGGCACGGTGGTGTCGACGGCGATGGACAAGACCGTCGTGGTGCGCAAGCAGCGGATGCATCGCGTGCCGAAATATCAGCGGTACGAGAAACGGTCCAGCCGGTACAAGGCACATCTGCCGGGCTGCATCGACGTGGAAAAAGGCGACCAGGTGACGATCATGGAATGCCGCCCGTTGAGTAAAACGGTGTCGTTCGTCGTGGTGGAGAAACAATGAGAGGCATTTCAGCGAAAACGACGAAGGGCGTCTGCACCGGCAGCCGCCTGGACTGCATCGACAACACCGGCGCCCGCGTCGTCGAGGTGGTGTCGGTCAAACACATCAAGACCACACGTCGCCAGCAGCCCTCCGCGGGCATCGGCGACAAAATCGTGGTGACCGTCAAAAAAGGCCGGCCGGAGATGAAACGGCAGCTGTTCGAGGCCATCGTGGTCAGGCAGCGCCGCCCATATCATCGCGCGGACGGCATGAGCATCCAGTTCGAGGACAACGCCGCCGTTATCATCACCCCCGAGGGCGACATGAAGGGCTCCGCCATCAAGGGTCCCGTGGCCCGGGAGGCGGCGGAGCGATGGCCCCGTATCGCGGCAACAGCATCAATGATTGTATGATACCATGACATCGAAGCAGCCACGTAAACAGCGAAAAAGATATCACAACGCCCCGCTCCATCAGAAACGGAAGCGGCTTGCCTCACATCTGGCAGAGGACCTCATCGTCAAGTACAACAAGCGGAACATTTCCGTCGTGCGCGGCGACACCGTCAAGATCATCCGCGGCGATTTCAAGGGGCATGCGGACAAGGTACGCGACGTCTACCTGGACAACCAGACCGTGGAAATCGAGGGAGCCGTAACCTCCAAGGTCGACGGCAGCCAGGTTCCGCAGCCCATCCATTGCTCAAACGTCGTTATCACCAAGCTCAATCTCACCGACCCCTGGCGGCGACGCAAGCTCGAGCGCGGTCTCTCCGAGGAAAAGAAAAAAGAAATAGAAAAAGAGGCCGAGCAGCAGATCATCGAGCAGCAGCGCATGGAGGAGGAGGCGGCCCGCGAGGCGGAACAGGCGGAGGAAGAAGCCGAGGCTGAAGCGGAAGCACCCGAGGAGGCGGCAGCCGAATCGGAGGAAGAAAAAGCCGAGCCAGCATCCGAGGAAGAACCTGGAGAAACAGAGCTGGAAGCCGAGGCGGCGGAGGAGCCGACTGCGGCGGAGGAAGCGGAAGCCGCACCGGAACCCGAGGAAGGCGAGACAGATGAAGCAGCGGATGAAGCACCTGCGGAGCCTGCCGAAGAACCCGAGGAGGCAGAGGACGCCGAGGACAGCGAGCCGGCAGAGAAAGAAAAAGAGGAGAAATGATACAATGTCACATATGAAACGTGTTACCGTTCCCAGGACGTGGCCCGTCGAACGGAAGACGCACAAGTGGTCGCTACATCCGTCGCTGGGCCCGCATCCCATCGAGCAGAGCATACCCCTCGCGTTTGTCCTGCGTGACTACCTGGGGTATGCCGACACCGCTGCGGAGGCCCGCCACATCATTGCCTCCCGCGAGGTCACGGTGGACGGCGTCGTACGGACAGACCCGCGGTTTCCCTGCGGACTGATGGACGTGATTTCGTTTCCCACGGTCAATGAGCAGTATAGAGTACTCATCGACGCCAAGGGCACCATCCGGCTGGTGCCGATCAACGCCGACGATGCCACCTGGAAGCTGTGCAGGGTGCAGAACAAAACCACGATAAAAGGCGGCGCCGTCCAGCTCAACCTGCACGACGGGCGAAACTGCCCGGCCGAGCAGGAATACGGCACGGGCGACGTGGTCAAGCTGGCGGTCCCGGACCAGGAAATCCTGGAGACGTTTCCGCTGGCTCCGGGCAGCATCGCTCTGGTTACCAACGGAAAACACGCCGGTGAAATCGCCACGGTAACCGCCGTGGAAACCACGAGGAGCTCCCGTCCCAACGTGGTCAAGCTGGAAGAGTTCTCCACCATCGAGCCCTACGTGTTCGTCATCGGCACCGAAAAAGCCCTGGTCACGCTTCCCGAGGTGAGCCTCTATGAATGAAATGAAGTCGCTCAAAATCGAAAAAATCACGGTTAACATCGGCGTCGGAGAAGGCGGCGAACGGCTGCGCAAGGCCCGGCAGGTGCTGGAAGACGTGGCCAAGCAGGACGCCATCCTCACCACGTCGAAAACCATCAACAAGGACTGGGACATCCGGAAGGACATGCCCATCGGCTGCAAGGTCACATTGCGGGGAGAAAAAGCGGAAGATTTTCTCAAGAGGGCGCTGCGGACCAGAAACAACAAGATAGCCGACTGGTCGTTTGACGAGCAGGGCAACGTCTCGTTCGGCATTCCCGACCACACCGACTTCCAGGAGATGAAATACGACCCAAACATCGGGGTGTTCGGCATGGACGTCTGCGTCACCATCGAACGGCCCGGGTTCCGGGTGAAAAAACGACGCGTCCAGCCCCGGAAGATACCGAAGCGCCACCGGATTACCCCCGAGGAGTCAATGGATTTTATGGAAGCAGTATTTGACGTTGAGGTGGTCTAAACATGGTTAAGGTCAAGGAAAAAGAGAAGGAATACGGACGGCAGAAGGGCTGCATCCGCTGCGGACGAAAGCGGGGTATCATCAGGAGATATGGCCTGCGACTCTGCCGGCAGTGCTTCAGGGAGACGGCGGAGGAAATCGGGTTCAAGAAGTACGCATAACTTTTTTACCGTAAACCTAAAAAGAGCATCCTGATACCCGTATAGCGATGACCATGGAACCCGCCCACGAGTATACCAGGCAGCCCATCGTGCTGGTGTCAGGCCACGTTGACCACGGCAAAACCACCTTGCTTGACCGCATCCGGGGCACCACGGTCACCCTGCGGGAGGCCGGCGCCATCACCCAGCACATCGGGGCCACCGAGGTTCCCATCGAGGTCATCCAGGAGCTCTGCGGTACGCTGCTCAAAGGAGACCGGTTTGACATTCCCGGGCTGCTGTTCATCGATACACCCGGCCATCACGCGTTTACCACGCTGCGGGCCCGCGGCGGCGCGCTCGCCGACCTGGCCGTCGTCGTCGTGGACATCAACGACGGGCTGATGCCGCAGTCGCTCGAAGCAATCGACATTTTGAAGAAATACCGGACGCCGTTCATCGTGGCGGTCAACAAGATTGACACCATCCAGGGATGGCAGCGGACGGACGCCTGCATCGACGACCGTCTCGACCGGCAGATTTCCCGCACCCGGGAGATATTCGAAGAAAACTTTTATGAAATCGTGGAAGGGCTCTACGACCAGGGGTTTTCCTCCGACCGGTACGACCGCATCCGCAATTTCACGAAAAACGTCGCCCTGGTGCCCATCTCGGCGGAGACCGGCGAAGGCGTCCCCGAGCTGCTCATGGTGATGGTCGGGCTGGCGCAACGCTACCTGGGCAACAGCCTGCAGACCACGGAGCGCCCGGCTGAGGGAACCGTGCTGGAGGTCAAGGAGGAAAAAGGGTTGGGGACCACCATCGACATCATCATCCACAGCGGTGTCATCCGGGCTGACGACGGCATCGTCGTCGGCGGCAAACACGGCCCGGTGGTGACCTCCATCAGGGCGCTGTTGAAGCCCCGCCCGCTCGACGAAATACGGGACCCCTCCGAGCGGTTTAGCCATGTCACGGAGGCCAAGGCGGCCACCGGCATCAAGATAGCGGCTCCCGACCTTGACGACGTGTTTGCCGGGGCGCCCCTGCGCGTGGCCGGTGCCGACGTGACGGCGGACATCGACGCCATCGAGGACGAGATGAAGATAGACATTTCCACGGAGGAGGAGGGCATCATCATCAAGGCCGATGCAATCGGCTCCCTGGAGGCCCTTGACACCCTGCTGAAGGATACCCGGCTCCGCAAGGCGGACGTGGGCAGCATCTCCAAGAAGGACGTGATGGAGGCGTCCACCAACGAGGAACCGCTCAACCGGGTCGTGCTGGGTTTCAACACCAAGGTGCTCCCCGAGGCACGGGAGGCCGTCCGCGACACCGACGTGCGTATCATCCAGAGCCAGGTCATCCATACCATCCTGGAGGAGCTGGAGCAATGGCGGGAGGAACGGAAACGCGCGCTCGAGGAGCAAAAACGGCAGGAAATCGTGCATCCCGGCGAGCTGCTGTTTCTGCCGGACTGCACGTTCAGGGTGAGCAAGCCCGCCGTCATCGGGGTACGGGTGCTCGCCGGCGAGATACGCCCCATGCAGCGGCTGATGCGCCAGGATGGCACCACGGTTGGCAAGATAAAAAGCATTCAGCAGGAGCAGCAGACCATCGACAGGGCCACGCAGGGCATGGAGGTCGCCCTCGCCATCGAGGGAGCCACCGTCGGCCGGCAGATCAAGCCCGAGCAAACGCTGTTCGTGGACATTCCCTCCGGGGCGGCGCAGCGGCTTGCCGACATGGATCTGTCGCCGGAGGAGCAGGACGTCCTCGACAAGGTAACCAAGATAAAGCGGAAAGAGGACGCCTTCTGGGGCATCTAGCAGATATTTTTTTATACCGCCACCTGATAGTATACATGGTGAGGTAAAAATGAGAGGCTTTGCTAAAACTGGAATCGCTGTAGCAGTAACCCTGCTGCTTCTTGGAAGCGGCGTCGCCGGGTTGACCGGGCAGCTGTCGCATATGGCAACCACGCGTGACGCGAACACGGCAACATCAGCAACGTTTTCGATACAGCCCTCGGCGCCGTACGTCGAGCAGACATCCGAAGCATATATCAGCGTGGCCCTGGCAGAGGCAGACGCAACCACCATGAATGAGGGAGAGCCGATGCTGCCGTACACGACGAAGACCATGACGTTTCCATTGGGCACCCGCATACGAGACGTGCAGGTCACCATCGGCGACGTGACGACCCGTCAGCTCGACGGCGCCGTTGCCCCGGCTCCCCGGCCGCTGCCGCGCAACATGCAGCCGGTTGAGCCGGTGCAGCAGAAAGGCCCGGTCTACGACAGCAGCGAGCTGTACCCCTCCGACTGGGTCCGATGGCATACCGGTGCCGGATTGCACGACGGCGAACACGTTACCTTTCTCACGCTGCAGGCGTTTCCCGCCCGGTATGCACCGCAGGCCAACGTGCTGCACGCCGCTGACAGCATCGATGTCACGGTAACCTACGAGGAGCCATCCGCGGCGATGCTGACGGCCGACGAATACGACCTGGTCATCGTGGCGCCGGGCGAGTTTACCGGCCAACTGCAGCCCCTGGTGCAGCACAAGGAGGACCACGGGCTGGCGACCAAGCTGGTGACGCTCTCCGAGATATATGAGGGCGAGTACTTCGAGGTGCAGGGCAGGGACGGCGCCGAAAAAATAAAGTATTTTATCCGGGACGCCCTTGAGGACTGGGGCATCACCTACGTGCTGCTGGTCGGCGGGAAAACGTCATATCTGACGGGTAACTGGGGCTACGACGGACCGACGACGGTCAACGACGATCTCTGGCACGTGCCGGTCCGCTACGCGGCACTGGACGACATGTCTGAGAACGGATATCTCAGCGACCTGTACTTTGCCGACATTTACAACGCCACCGGCGACTTTGCCACCTGGGACACCAACGAGGACGACATATTCGGCGGATGGGGCTTCGGCATCGGCAAGGACGTCATCGACGGCTACCCCGACGTCTACGTGGGGCGGCTGGCCTGCCGAAGCGTCCGCGAGGTGGAGACCGTGGTCGACAAAATCATCACCTATGAGACCTCGACGGCCGGCTCGGAATGGTTCAACCGGATGCTGCTGGTCGGCGGCGACACCTTCCCCGGCGACGACTACATCGACGGCGAGGTCACCACCGAGCATCACTTCAGTTTTATGCCCGAAACGTTCGACGCCACGAAACTGTTCCTGACAGAGGGAACGCTCACCCTGGGCGGCGGCGACAGCAAGTACGCCGGCAAGTTCGCCTGGATAAACGTCATCCAGACCATGAGCAACGGCTACGGCTTCGTGGCCTTCGACGGCCACGGCAGCCCGACGGCCTGGGCAACCCATTTCGCCGACCCCGACAACCACAACTGGATAAACGGCCTGATGACCTACAACATGGACCTGCTGAGCAACGGCGACAGGCTGCCCGTCCTGACGGTCGGCGGCTGCCACAACAGCGAGTTTAACATCAGCGTCATGGACTTCGTTGACAACCCGTGGATATATCAGCCCACATATGAATGCTGGAGCTGGCATCTGGTCAAAATGCGCGGCGGCGGCTCCATCGCGACGCTGGGCTACACCGGCCTCGGCTACGGCGCCACCGGCGACGGCGACCGGGACGGCATCCCCGACTGCATCGAATACCGCGGCGGATTCATCGAAGGAAAATTCTACGAGGCATACGGGCAGGACGGCCAGGACATGCTCGGTGCCGCCTTCGCGTCATCCATCACCGAGTACGCAAACGTCTTCCCGCCGATGGAAAACAACATCGACTGCAAAACAATCGAGGAATGGTCGCTGCTCGGCGACCCGTCCCTCAAAATCGGCGGTTACTAGCCGCCATCTTCTCCCCTATTTTTTCTCTGCACTGCCGGCACAGCACCTCTGGCGGCAGCGTGGCATCCAGCGTGATGAAGCGGTCCTCCTTCCGGGCCAGCCGCAGGTAGTTTTCCTGCACGTCGGCGAGAAAACCGCTATCCTCAAAGGGAGACAGCGCCCGGTCGCTGATGCGGCTGAATGCCTCATCCGGGCTGAGCACGAACAGAAACGTCAGGTCGGGCGTGACGCAGAACGGGCGATGCAGGGCACGGAGCCAGCACAGGGGGTCGTCGACGTGTTCAAGCCCCACGGCCTGATAGGCGATGGTGGAGTCCATGTACCGGTCGCAGAGCACCACCCTGTCTCCGGAAAGCCAGCTGCGAATCTGCTCCGTGTGCTCCACCCGGTCGGCCAGAAACAGAAACGCGGTCGTAGCGGCAGCCCGCTCCCCGGCCACGGCTCGGTCGACCGCCTCGCCCAGCCACGTATCGGTGGGCTCCTTCGTCCACATCACCTCATGCTGCTCCCCGAGCGCCCGTGCTACACGGCGAGAGGCCGTTGTCTTGCCCGAGCCGTCGATGCCCTCGAAGGTAAAAAACCAGCCGGCCATACAGGTGAATGACAGGTGGGATATTAAATATATGTGCCGTCAGCGGCGGCGCGCCCGCTTCAAAACGCCCATCAGGGTGTGATACTCCCATTTCGAGAGCATCGCCCGGCCGATAACCCGGCGGAACAGCACCGACGTCTTCTCCCGCTTGTGCTCCGGGTAATCGGTGGCCTCGAGCAGTCGATCGAACTGTTCATACAAGAGCTCTTTCTCCTTCCGGTCGGCCCGGCGCGTCGCCAGCGCTGCATCGCCATCCACGGTCAGCGCGCACAGGGTCACCGCGACGGCATGGGAGAGATTCATCGAAGGATACGTGTCAGCGGTCGGGATATGTATCAATGCATCGCATCGTCGTATCTCCTCGTTGAGCAGACCGTAGTCCTCCCGCCCGAAGGCGATGCCCACCCGTCCTTCGAGCGAGGCAACACGGTCGGCGAACAGGGGCAGCGGAAGCGCCCTTCGGAGATGCCGTTTTTCGCTGGTCGTCTCAATGGCCGAGGTGCCCGCAAGATAGGCAACCTGCTCCACCGCTTCAGCAAACGTATCCACCACGCGGGCGTCGTCGAGCACCGACTGGGCGTGCACAGCCATCGTCCTGCACTCCTCGCAGCCAGGAGAAAACGACGGCGCCACGACAAATAGCTCACGTATGCCAAAGTTCAGCATCGCCCGGGCTGCCGTGCCCACGTTGCCAGGATATTTTGGCTCGACGAGGATAACCGCAAACGAGGGCATCGGTTAGAAGCTAAATATGGATACGATGATGGTCCCGCTGGTCGCGGTATGCCCGGCGCGGTCCATCGCCACGACGTGCAGCGCCCGGGTCCCGATGTCGCTGGACCATACCCATTGGTAGGGGCTCTGCAGGTCGATGTTCTGCGCTTCGTCGTCGACGTAGAAGGTGACGTTGCCGATGCCCGACGCGTCATCCAGTGCGGATGCCACAACGGTGAGCCGGCCAAACGAGACGGTTCTGCCGCCGGACAGCGGGATGAGCTGCCGGTCGAACAGGTAGAGGTAGCCGAACTGCGGGCGCAGCAATGAAACCGCGGGCGCCTCGGTGTCTATTTTCACCGTCGTTGACTTCGTTTCCTCGACGGTGCCCTCGTTGTCAACGGAGTAAAACTCCACGATGTTGACGCCATCGGTGCTGACGTTGAACGGCCCAGTGTAGGTCTGCCATGCGGTGTTGCCCACCCGGTACATGGTGTAGTTGATGCCGTCCGGGTCGCTGGCCGTCAGCGTAACCTCGACGGTGCCCAGGTACCAGCCGTTGTCCCCGTCGGGGGTCGACGGATTAAACGTTGCCACCGTGGTGGGAACGCTGATGTTAATCTTGAAGTTGACGTTGTCCACGGTTTCCGTGTTGCCCGCGTTGTCCACGGAGTAAAAATCAACCTGGTAATGGCCGTTGCTTGACACCATGAAAGAGGAACTGTAGGTCGTCCATGTTCCATTGTTGATGCGGTACATGGTGTAGTCGACGCCGGAGTCGTCATCCGTCGCGCTGAGGGTAACCTCGACGGGGGATATGTACCAGCCGTCGGGGCCGTCAGGCGACGACGGATTGAGCGTGGCGGTGGTCTCCGGCGGCGTGGTGTCACCGGCCGAGGTGATGTTGAACTGACGCTGGATGGTGGTCACGCCGTTGCCGGCGTTGTCCACCGCGTAGATGGTATACCGGTAGGTGCCAATCATGGAATAGGTGGCATTCCGATAAAAATAGGTGCAGGGGTTATACTGCATGGTGAAATTGGCGGTGGAGCAGTCAGGATAGGTTATCTCCACGTACAGCCCGGCGATGCCGGACAGGCTGTCACCGGACTCACAGGAAATATTCACATATCCGCCTGCAGCCTGCGTCTCGGGGCTGGCCTGCACGCTGGCGATACTCGGCGACTGGGTATCAAAACCCGCGCGTTCGTCGGCGCTCGCCGCCGGCTCAGCGTTGTCAGCGGTATCCCGGGCGATGGACCGGAACTGATAGTATCCCTGGCCGTCCGGGAAGTTGAACGTCCATCCCCACGGCGAGGTTTCATCGGTGGCGTAGGACGTCCACGCGCTCCATGTGGCATTGTTCACGCTATAGCGATATTCCAGGGTAACGTTGGCGACCGCGTAGTTGTCGCTGGCCGTAGCCGTCAGGCCGACGTTGCCGTTGTACCAGTAGCCGGAGAGAGCGTTCACTGAGCTCGACGGCGGGGTGGTGTCCTCCAGCGTGAAATCATAGGTTGCTGAGGTATTCCACCCGGTGGCATTGCGGGTGGTCAGCACGTAGGTGTAGGTGCCCAGCGGGTCTGGATAGCTGTAGCTGCCCTCGTAGTACCAGGCCCCGTAGGGGTTGTGGGTCATGGTATAGTTGCCTCTCAGCGTGGTATCTGGATAATAAATCTCTACATAGGCCTCGTCGGCGTTGGTCAGGTCAGCGGTGATGTTGTTGGACCCGGGTACCTCGACCGGGTCGGGTGTGTCGTTCACGGAGTTGATGTCAGGCTGCGCGAAAACGATGAATGCCGCCATCACCATAACCACGGCAATACCCGGCACTATCCACTTCTTTCCCATATACTGTTAATAAAGCTGTGATTATAAAACATTCGGTAGCAGAACCGCGATGGCAATACGCTCGGTTCGCACCTTGCACTCCCGCAAACGTTTTTAACCGCGCTGGCAATTACCGGCCCATGAACCATGTTATCTCCATGCTTGACGTGAAAGACGCCTTGCACGACATCATCGACGATGCCATCGACATGAAGCGCAGCGGCCACGGGAAAGACCTGGAGGACCGTATCCTGGCCATGATTTTTGAGAAGTCGAGCACGCGAACCCGGGTCTCATTTGAGGCGGGGATGCGCCGGCTGGGCGGCTACGCCATCTTTCTCGGCAAGGATGACATCCAGCTGGGGCGCGGGGAGACCATCGAGGATACCGCGCTGGTGCTGTCCCGCTATGCTGACCTTATCATGTACCGGGCGTTTGACCATGCGGACATGGTGGAGCTGGCGGAGCATGCGACGGTACCCGTTATCTCCGGGCTGGACGACGAGGAGCATCCCTGCCAGGTGGTCACCGATCTCATGACGGTCAAGGAGCACAAGGGACGATTGGACGGTCTGCACATGGTGTACTTTGGCGACGGCGACAACAACATGGCGAACTCGCTGATGCTGGGCGCCGCCATGTCGGGTATGAAGATGACGATGGTGGCGCCGAAGCCGTTCTGGCCGTCGGAGAAATATCTCGACATGGCCAGGGAGATGGGCGACATCCGGGTCATGGAGCTGCGGGATGATGCGGCTGCCGATGCCGATGTCGTGGTGACCGATACCTGGGTGTCGATGGGCGACGAGGCTGAAAAACAGGACCGCCTCAAGCTACTGGAAGGCTACACGGTTGATGCCGACGTGATGGCCCGCGCCGATGAGGAGGCTATCTTTATGCACTGCCTCCCCGCCTATTATGGCAACGAGGTTACGAAGGAGGTTGCGCATGGTTCGCAGTCCGTCATCTTTGACGAGGCCGAGAACCGGATGTGGGCTCAGATGGCGATTATGAAGTGGCTGCTCTAGAAAAGGCGCCCTACTTTTTCTATCTCGATGCGGGCGACGCCGTCAACCTCGGAAAGGGTGTCGACCAGCTCGTCTGGGCTTTCGTCGCCTGTCACGAGGTCGAGCATGACTGCCTTGAGGCCGAATGCGACGGGGGTGATATCCGTGCCCTGGACCTTTGCGGTGTCCGGCACCGTTTCGATGACCCGTTCTTTGAGTGCTTCCAGGTCCACCTCGGTTCCGGTGGGCATGATTTTCAGGGTGATTCCTACGTCTCCCATGCTGGCCTCCTAAGGTCCTCGGAATCCGCATTCTGGGCATTCGTATGTGGCGGCCCGCTCCCGGCAGGCGCTGCATCGGTTGATGGTGCCGCCGCATTCGGGGCAGGGAAACGTTACGCTTCCTCGTTCGACCAGTCCGCGTCCGCATGAGACGCATCTTCCTTCTCGCATGAGACGGGTATGTCGGGTGTTCATTTAAAGTTTACCGCCGCAGGATGGCGGATGGCTGTCACGGTGGGCGACGCATGTTTTGTTTCCGGTGAGCTGTCCGGGTTATCCGCCATTTGTCATCGATATTACGTCGACCTCCCGGTAGGGACGCCAAAAACTATAAATTTATGGGGATATTGCACAACAGCACTATGAATCCGTTCCTTAACCCGCTCTTTCTGCTCCGGGTGGCGAAGGGCTATCTCACCGACGTCGACCGGGTGTGGAACATGTCGCCGGAGCAGCTGCAGCGATACCGGGACAGGTCGTTCAGACGCCTGGTTCGATATGCCTATGCGGTCCCGGTGTACCGCCAGAAGTATCGGGAGGCGGGTGTGCATCCCGATGACATCTCCGGCATTGCTGACATCAAAAAACTGCCGTTTATCACCAAGGACGACCTGCGGCGGCATTTTCCTGATGGTATCGTCCATCCTCGTTTTGACAGGAGCAACGCGCACGTGGTGAGCACCTCGGGTTCGACGGGGCAGCCGGTGTCCCTTTACACGGATATCTATACGATCATCCAGGCACTGTTCGGGTTCATCCGCGAGATTCGGGAGTACGACGTTGACTGGCGGACCACCAGGATGAGCGTCATCGTCGACCTGACGCCGGAGAGCGCCGAGGAGGCATATCTGAGCCGGACGGTCATACCGTTTCTGGGGAAGCTGTTCTCGTTTGACAACATGCAGATCCTGCATGTCGGAGACCCGCCCGAGGATCTTCTGCGCCGCATCAACGATTTCCAGCCGGAGTTCCTGGGCGGCTACCCGGGGGTGCTGCGGGCGCTGGCCGTGCTGAAGCGCAGGGGCAACGGCGACGATGTTTCGCCGCGGGTGATGGCGTCGTCCGGTGCGGTGCTCGATGATTACACCAAGCGGTATATCGAGGAGACGTTTAACGCCCCGATTTTCGACGCCTACGGTTCCACTGAGGCCGGCCCGGCTGCCTTTGAATGCCGCAACGGCAACTATCATATCCATTCCGATCTCGTGCACCTGGAGTTTCTGGATGACGACGGCAACGACGTGAAGGCCGGCGAACCAGGCCATGTCGTGGTGACCAAGCTCTACGGCCGCGGCACGCCGATTATCCGCTATACGGGTATGAAGGATTTTATCATTCCCCGTGACGACACCTGCGACTGCGGCATCCAGACCCCGCTGCTGGGTATCGTGGGCGGCCGCAAGGTGGACGCCATCGTGCTGGAGGGAGATAAGATCATTCCGCCGTCGGCCATCACCGGCGTGCCCGGGAAGGTCATGCATAAGCTCGGCACGGACAAGATACAGCAGTTCCAGATTATCCAGCGACGGCTGGACTGCATCGAAATCCACGTGGTCATCGACGACCGCCTGCGTGACGTTGGCCCCTCCGTTGACACCATCTTTTCGGAGCTCGGACGGCGCTATGAGCGCATATTCGGGGGCAGCGTCGATGTCAGGGTCAAAGAGGTCGACCATATTCGGCAGAGCGGCCAGGTGGACACCCCGCCGCACGTGGTCATCTCGGAAGTACCGGTGAGCTAGCGGCGCAGTCATTTTATAGCATCCGCCGTTGTAGAGGTATGAAAGCAAAGGCGCTGGCCCTGGTGCTGCTCATCGCCCTGCCGACATCCTTTTTTGCCATGTCCCGGTCGGTGGAGCCGGATGTGGTGCTGGTCACCGGGTTCGAGCCGTTCGGTCGATGGGAGAGCAACCCCTCGGGGGAGATAGCGCTCGCCCTGAACGATACCGTGGTGGGCGACGTCCGCATCATTGGCCTGGTGCTCCCGGTCACGTTCAACACGTCGTATCAGTGTCTGCGGGAGGCCATCGTCCGGTATGACCCGGCGGCGGTCATCGCGCTTGGGTTGGACGGCGGCGCTCGCTCTTTGGAGGTGGAACGTCTGGCGGTCAACCTGCAGCGTCCCGCATGGCTGCGGTTTTCGCGTATCAACACGTCGGGTTCGCTGTTCCGTGGTACGATGCTCCCCGGGGAGGCCATCGTTGCGGCGCTCCGCGATGACGGTATCGCTGCGAGGCAGTCCTGGTTTGCCGGGTTGTATGTCTGCAACCATGTGTTTTACCGGCTGATCGGCGACGCCGGGCACTGGGGCATCCCGGCGGGTTTTATCCATGTGCCGCCTACGCCGTCGCAGGAGCCCTATGGCATGGAGCCCGGGATGATGCTGCGGGGCGTCCGCACCGCTGTCAACGTCACCATGGCGGCATGATTTTTATGCCCGGTCGGGATACGTCCTCGTGAAGCGAGGGAGGGGGGGGTGTGGTCTTCATCCGGGCCGCCGGCATGTACGGCAGCAGGCATTACACCGGGCGGGGGATACGAAGCTGCTTCAAGGATACGAGCGCGACGATGATGCCTCGTGGATGTGTACGGTGCGGATAGCGTTGTCTTCGAAACCGACGGATATGACGCGTCCGTCGGGCAGCGCATCGGGCGGCGGCTGGAGCAGTGTTTCGACGAGCCGTTCTCGGCGACCACGCGGAGTATGAGGGCCCTGGCTCGCGTGGCAGAGCGATATGGATGAAATCTCTATCTTTAAATATGGGTTGCCATATTAGGCCCGTTGAGGGAGTCACATGATACAGATTGACCTGGAGCGCTGTCTGCACTGCGGCGGCTGCGTCGGCCTCTGCCCGGTGGACGCGCTCACATTGTACGGCGAACGCCTGGAGGCGTCGGAGGTTTGCACCGAGTGTGGCATCTGCGTGAAATTTTGCCCCGTCGAGGCGCTGGAGGTGCCACGATGAAGGCTGACGTGGTGGTCGTGGGCGCGGGGCCTGCGGGCAGCGTCGCCGGAACGGAGTTCGCCCGCCGCGGCTTCGACGTGCTTGTCGTGGAAAAAAAGCAGGAGGTCGGGCCGCCGAAGCGCTGCGCCGAGGGTGTCTCCCAGAACGGCCTCGACACCGTCGGTATCGACGTTGACATGGACGTCCACCATCGCATAGAGGGCGCCTCGCTGTACGCGCCGTCGGGCAAAAAGGTCGTCATGGAGGGCGGCGACATGTTCGGCTACGTGCTGGAGCGCAAGATATTCGAGAAGCAGCTGGCCGCCCGGGCCATCGAGGCCGGCGCCACGTATATGGTGGACACGCAGGCGCTCGGTATGCACCGCCGGGATGACCGCTGGAACGTCCGCCTGCGAGGGCTGGACGGCGAACATGAGGTACGGGCCAGGCTGGTCGTCGGCGCCGACGGCGTGGAGTCCAAGGTGGGCCGATGGGCCGGCTTCCAGAGCGTCAACCGCCTGAGTGACTACCATTCC
Organism: uncultured Thermoplasmatales archaeon; assembly: GCA_964594625.1. Lineage (GTDB taxonomy): Archaea > Thermoplasmatota > E2 > UBA202 > DSCA01 > CAZESS01. The sequence goes on from CAZQNC010000001.1 coordinate 30,405, forward strand.
GGCATCCAGTACGAGATGGCAAACGTCAACGTCGACCCCGGCCATATCCATCTGTTCTTCGGCACCGAGGTGGCGCCGCTGGGCTACGCCTGGATTTTCCCCAAGCGGTTTTCCGCCAATGTGGGCCTCGGCGTGCTGGAGCGCAACGCGGAGATGAGCGCCCATGGTTACCTCCGCCGGTTCATCGACAGCCACTCCGACATCTTTGCCGGGGCGAGCCCCGTCGAGATAAACGCGGGCGGCGTGCCGGTCAACCATTTCACCGAGATGGTCGGCGACGGGGTCATCCTGGTCGGCGATGCGGCGCAGCTGGTCAACCCCATCCACGGCGGCGGCATCATCAGGGCCATGCATTCCTCTCAGATTGCGGCCGACGTGGCGGAGCCTGCCCTGACGGACGGCGACCTGTCGAAGGAGCGGCTGGCGGAATACGCGCATCGATGGGACGAGATATATGAGGAGAAGACGGCCAAGCTGCTGAAGCTCCGTGCCTTCCTCGAAAAACTGGAGGACAGGGATTTCGAGCTGCTGGCGGACATCCTGGAGGGCGAGGACATCTTCGAGCTCAGCCAGGCCCGCATCTCGTTTTTCATCAAAAAAATGCTGAAGCGCCCGTCGCTACTCGGCCTCGCCCGGAAATATCTGGCCGATTGACATCATGGTGGTCTGAAGCCGCGGCCGTACCCGTGGGGGGGGGGAGCTGCCGCCCATATATTTTTTGAGACCGGGGAGGAGACGGCTGATTAAAATATTTATATATCCTCCGTGGTTTGCCTGACAGGGGGATACCACATGTGTGACGACGGAAAAAAAGATGCTGCTCATGGGCCGGACGGCAGGCTGCGCCGGCGTATCCGGCAGCTTGAACGCCGGGCGGCATCGCTGCAGCGGACGCAGCAGCAGTTCAACGCCGTTTTCAACCATCCACGCTCCTTTGTGGGCATCCTCGACCTCGACGGGCGGCTGCTCGAGGCGAACCGGCGCTCCCTGGAGTTCATCGACGCGGCAGCCGGCGACGTTGAAGGCCGGCTGTTCTGGGAGACGCCCTGGTGGACGCATTCATCTGACCTGCAGGACAAGCTGCGGGACAACATCCGGCTGGCGGCCCGGGGAGAACACGTCCGGTTTGAAGCAGCGCATCATGCCCCGGACGGCAGCCGGGCCATCGTTGATTTTTATCTCCAGCCCGTCACGGACAACGACGGCGAGGTCACACGGCTGCTGGCAATCGGCCGGGACATCACCGAGCGCCGCATGGCGGAGGAAAAACTTGAACGTTCCCAGTGGCAGCTTTCTATCCTCAACCGGGTGGCAACCATTTTTCTCAGGAAATCGGCGGAGGATATGTACGCAGACGTCCTGGACGTGGTCAGGGAGGCCATGGACAGCCGATACGGCTATTTCGGCTACATCAACGAGGACGGCGACCTGGTCTGCCCGTCCATGACCCGCGACGTATGGGACAAATGCGAGGTGCCGGACAAGGACATCGTCTTTCCCCATGACAGCTGGGGCGGCCTGTGGGGCGAGTCCCTGGAAGCCATGGAGACCAGATGGAAAAACGAGTCGCTCGACCTGCCCGAGGGACACATCCAGTTGAGCAATGCGCTGGCGGTTCCCCTCGTGGACCACGGCGACCTGGTCGGCCAGTTTGTCGTGGGAAACACGCCGGGCGGCTACACCCATGAAGACGTCAGGCTGCTGGAGCGCCTGGCCAGCTACGTGGCGCCGCTGCTCCGGGCCAAGCTGCAGGAAAAACGGCAGCGTCAGGCCCTGCAGCACAGCGAGGAAAAATATCGGACGCTGACGGAAAACGTCAACCTGGGCGTCTACCGCACCACGCCGGGGTCCGACGGCTCGTTCGTGGAGGCCAACCCTGCCATGGTCGACATGTTTGGCTACGACAGCCGGGAGGAGCTCATGGAGCAGCCCGTCTCGGCCCTGTACTATCACCCCGAGGAACGGCAGGCGTTCAACGAAAAAATGATGGAGGAGGGCGCGGTCAGCGGTCGGGAGCTCGAGCTGCGCAAAAAAGACGGTACCCGCTTCGTCGGCTCCGTTTCCGCGGTTGCGGTCACCGATGACGGCGGCGAGGTACAGTATTTCGACGGCATCGTCGCCGATATCACCGAACGGAAACACATGCGGGAGGCCATGGCCCAGCTGAACGACGTGCTGAAGCTCACCAACAAGATCATGCGGCATGACATCCTCAACAATCTGAACGTCATCGAGGGCGCCCTCGAGCTCTATCTCGAGGAGCAGGACGAGGACATGCTCGACAGGGCGTTCGACCGGATACATCAGAGCGTCGAGCTCATCCGGCGCATGCGGGAGCTGGAGGCGCTGGTGGCCTCCGGCGAAGAACTGCAGTCCCACGACGTACGGGAGACGGTCGAGGAAATCGTCGGACAGTACGACCTCCCGGTGTCCATATCGGGCAGGGCAACCGTGCTGGCCGATACCGCATTCCATCCCGTCATAGACAACATCGTGCGGAACGCGGTGGTGCACGGCGGCGCGGACCACATCGACGTGGACATCGCTACAGGCGGCAATACCTGCGAGATACGCGTCGCCGACGACGGCAGCGGCATCCCCGACGAGATAAAGCAGCGGGTGTTCGAGGAACGGTTCAGCCACGGCAGCAGCGGCGGCTCCGGCCTGGGATTGTACATCGTCAAAAAAACCATGGAGCGCTACGGCGGCTCCGTCGACATCGAGGATAACATGCCGCAGGGCACCGTCGTCGTCCTCCGCCTGCCACGGGCCGATGCAGCCGAACACCAGTAATTTCAAATAGCTCCGGCAGATACGTGCATACGGAGGCACCATGAACGGAGGCATATGGAAACTCGTGATGTGTCTGGCGGTAGCAGCGCTTCTTGTTCCCCTGCAGGGAGCACACGGCGGTGGCAGCGAACAGTCGATTGTCTGGCATGAGGAAGGAGATGATGCCGTCGCCATGCCCGGCGCTACGCCGGAGGCCTGGGACTGGCGGAACGTGGACGGAGACGACTGGACCACGCCTATCCGGGACCAGGTGCAGGACGCCTGCGGCTCCTGCTGGGCGTTTGGAGCCCTCGGAGGCCTGGAGGCAATGGTCAAGATATGGAATGACGACCCGGGCCTGGCGGTCGACCTGTCGGAGCAGTACATGCTGTCCTGCTCGCCCGGGGACTGCGGCGGCTGGTACTGGTTCAGTACGCTCAACTGGGTGCAGCACAACGGCGCCATTCCAGAGGCATGTCTGCCCTACGAGGCGGATGACACCATCCCCTGCGACGCAAAATGCGAGGACTGGCGTGAGCAATTGGTCGGCATCGAAAGCTACCATCGGGTCGCCTCGGACCCGGCGTCGATACAGAGCGCGCTCGTCGAATACGGGCCGCTGCCCGCCAGCATGGACGTCTACGCGGACTTCTACCCCGAGTTTGACGGCGGCGTCTACGTGCAGGAGTCAGAGGAGTACGTGTTCGGCCACTGCGTGACCATCGTCGGCTACGACACCACCTGGGGCGACGAGGGAGAGGGCTACTGGATCGTGAAGAACAGCTGGGGCACCGGATGGGGCGAGGACGGCTGGTTCCGCATCGCCTACGGGGAATGCAACATCCAGCAGAGCGTGTACTACTACGAGGGCCCAAACTATCCACCCGGGCAGCCCGGGCAGCCTGAGGGGTCCACCCGGGGAAAGCCCGGGGAGACCTACACCTACACGGCAACCGCCAGCGACGCCGAGGATGACGACATCCGGTACACCTTCGACTGGGGTGACGGCAACATCACCCGGACGGGCTACGTCGCCTCGGGCACAGCGGTCTCAGTAAACTACAGCTGGGCGGAAAAGGGCACCTACGACGTCCGGGTCAGAGCCGAAGACGAGCACGGCCTGGACGGCAACTGGTCGAAACCCCTGCCGGTCAGCATGCCGAAACAGCGCCCGGGCATGGCACTGCTCGAACAGGTCCACGTATGGCTCATGCAGCTGCTTCACCACATGCTGCCGGCATAGTGGCTAATCGCCGGTGACGAGCAGCGCCACGTGGTCTTTCGAAAACGGCGACAGGGATACCTGCTGCCTGATGCGATAGGACTCGCCGACGCTTCGCGTCACCGCCTTGAACACCTTGCCCGGCCGGGCGGCCACGTCGATGCTCCTGGCCTTGACCATGAGCAAACCCCGTGACGGCGAAAAAAAAGCCATGTTTTTCAGGAAGATGTCCACCTGGTCCTGCTGGGAGATGTCCTGGTAGACAAGGCCGGGCGTGCCGGTGACGTAATGCTCGTAGCGGCGCGGGTGGCGGGCGTCGGCCAGCACGGGCACCACGTTGTCCCGCTGCCGGGAAAGGACAACGAGCTTTCGCATTGCCCGCTCGGATTTCTCGACCGCGTATACAACCCCTGAGGTGACAATGTCGGACACATGGGACACGGTGGTGCCGGTGGCCGCCCCGAGATACAGCACCCGGCTGCCGTCGGTGAGCGGCATCTTTTTGAGCCCGTTGCTGATGGCGGCTGCCAGCTTGCTCTTGTAGGGATTCCACGAGCGGTATTCCATGCCGCCGACGGAGCGCAGGCGCTCGCCGTACACCGCCACGCCGGGATGCAGATTTCGGGTGTACAGCCGACCTTCATGTCGGTGTACGCCGGGGAACAGCTGCTGCATGCGCTACCGCACCCGCCTTCGGGCGATGTTGCATGCCACCGTGGATGCATCAAACACCGGGGCTACCAGTGGGGCGTAGGCGGTCTCCACGTCCGAGAACTGTTCCAGCGTCAGCCCGTGCTGGATGGCAACGGCGAAGCGGTTGACATGCTGCGTTGCCCCCGGCCCGATGGCCTGCGCTCCCATGAGGCGGCCGTCGCTGTCAGCCAGCACCTTGACCAGCAGTCTGTCGCCCTCCATGTAGTCGGGAAGGGTGCTGCCCGGGAATTTGCCGGTGACCGGGGAAAACGGCATGCCTTCGCCTGTCGGTCCCACGGCGGCGATTTCCATGTCGAACAGCCGCGTCGTGCGGGCGCTGAGCAGGGATGGCATCGTCTCGTCGCCGCCGACGGCGTTCCGGCCGGCTACCACGGCCTGCCGGACGGCGGTGCTGCCCAGCCCGACGACGACCTCGCTGCCCGCCACATCATGGTACCGGGTGCAGTCCCCGACCGCGTAGACATCCAGGATGTCCGTCCGGCAGCGTTCGTCCACCCTGATGGCCCCGTCCGCGTTATCCGGCACCAGCCCGACGTTCGGCCGGTTGCCGGTGGCGACCAGCACGAAGTCTGCCTTTATGGTGTCCTCGTCGCCGTCGCGTTCCACGGTGACCTGCATGGGGGTGCCCGCGGTGAGCGAGGTTACCCTGGCGTCGAAATGAAAGACGATGTCGTCCGGCATGCCCTGCCGTACCGTGCGGGCCATGTCGTCGTCCAGCATGTTGAGCAGCAAGTCGGGCAGAAACTCGACGACGGTGACCTCGACATCTCGCTCACGGAGGGCCTCCGCCGCCTCAAGCCCGATGAGCCCGGCGCCGACTACGACGGCTTTCGCTCCTGCAATGGCCTGTTCTTTGACCGCTGCCGCATCGTCGAGCGTGCGAAGGAAAAACGTGTTGCCGTGCAGCTCGATAGGGGAAAACGGCCTGGCGCCCGTAGCCAGAATGAGCACGTCATATGCTTCCTTGCCATCTGCGGTGTGCACGGCTTTGCTCTCGAAGTCGATGTCCGTCACCTCGGTGTCGAGGCGGAGGTCGATGTTGGCCTTGTCGAACCATTCCTGGCTGAACTCGATGGTGTCCCCGGGCGCCAGTTCACCTGATACCACCCAGGGCAGCGCGCACTTTGAATACTGCGGGTACGGCCCCTTTTCCAGTACCACGATGTCCGCTGTGCGGTCCTGCTTCCTGGCGAACTGGGCTGCCGTTGCACCGGCGGCGCCGCAGCCAACGATAACCACTTTCATGAGGTTGCATGGCTCAGGTGCTTAAGTGTTTTTCGAGCATCAAGCGCAGTGCGACGCCGTCGACGCGAGCGATACATCTCGCCAAAAGAAGGGGGGAAGACCCAAAAAAGAGAATATGGGCGGTGGAGGCATAATTCTATCCGGTCTTCCCATCCCCTCATGGATATATCCGGCAGGTGCTTAATTAATGTGTCGGTTTTTTCTGGCATATGCTGGCACACTGCTTGCAGCCTCATTGCCTCGAAGGAAGCAGATGGCCGCCGTCGCAGGAGGGCGCATTCGTGGCGAAGCCCTCCCGGCAGGATGCAAACGTCAGCCCGTGCGCTCTGCATGTCCATCCGACGCGGCGCATGAGCCGCCGTCGCTGCTCCTCCGGCAGCCAGAACGTGTTTCCCCGCCGGGTGAACCGCAGCTGTTCCATCACGTCCGGCATCGCGTTCCGCAATCGCTGCAGGCCGTCACCTCGGGGTTTCACCGTGGATGACACCACGTGCCGGCAGTATGGCGCCACGGCCGACACGACATCCTCGACCTCGCCGTCGGTCAGACCCGGAATGAGCGGGTCGAGGCGCACCGAGCACGGGACGCCATTTTCGGAGAGCGTGCGGAGCGCCTCCAGCCGCTTCGACGGCAATGGAGCACCCGGTTCGATGCGCCGTGCAACGTCATGGCGGAGCGTGGTCACGGACAGGCTGACCGACGCCTGCATGCCGGCGAGCAGCTCTTGCGTCCCGGGCGACCAGGTCCGACTTGGTGACCACCAGCACGGGCACCTGTCGCTCCCGGAACAGCTCGAGGCACCGCCTGGTTATCTCCTGTTCTCGCTCCATCGGCGGATAGGGGTCGGAGCTGTTCGCCATGCTGACATAGCGCCGCTGCACATCCGCGCTGCGCAGCTCCCGGGCCAGCCGCTGGAGCACGTCGCGTTTTGCCCGGCCCTCGAACGGGCGGGGGATATAGCTGGTGATGTAGCAGTACAGGCAGCCGTGCGGGCATCCCGTATACGGGCAAAACGAATACTTCGATGGACAGGTGCAACGGCTGCTGTTCCAGGGGTCAAACGCGTTGAGCACCATCTCGTGGTCTCATCCCCGAGGGGGCTTTAATGCTTTCCGCCATAGATTTTTAAACGCCTGCCCCATCAGGGTTCACAGGTGAAAAGCATGGTCGAGGTAAAACCGTTCAATGGCATCAGGCCGAAACAGCCGGCATCGTTCTGCATCAAGCCCTACGACGTCATCGGTGACGAAGAACTCCGGGAGCTCCGGCAGGGCGACAGCGCCATCCACGTCATCCTCCCCAAAGGCGACGGCGACGAGGTATACGACAACGCCCGGCGGGCCTTCCAGGAAGCACTGGAGGAGCACATGATCCGGGACGAGCCGTCCGTCTACCTCTACCGGGAGAGCAGCCAGGCGTTTACGCAGCGAGGGTTCATCCTGGCCGTGTCGCTCGACGACTACGCGGCAGGACGGATAAAAAAACACGAGGAAACCCGCAAGGAGCCCCTGGAGGACCGCGTACGCCACATCGAGGCAACCGCCGCCAACACCGGCCTGGTCTGGACGGTGTTCCGCCACCGGGCAGACATCACCCGGTTGATGGACGAGGCAGCAGCGGGCCGGCCCGTCGCCGATTTCGACAAATACGGCTACCGGCATACGCTCTGGCAGCTGTCCGACAGCAGCACCGTCGAGGCCATCCGGGATGCCTTCCGGGACGTAGCGCTGTACATCGCCGACGGTCACCATCGCATCCGGGCCGCCTACGAGTACGGCAAACGGCATGACGACAGGGAAGCGCAGTATGTCATGGTGTTCGTGGCCAGCGACGACGAAATGCGCATCCTGCCCTACAACCGGGTGATACGCGAGATAGACAGCGACAGCTTCCTGGAGGACCTCGAACAGCATTTTGAGGTCATCCGGCTCGACGACCCCGATGAGCCCGACGAGCACGAGATACAGCTGTACTACCGGGGAGCATGGTGGCAGCTGCTCCCCTGTAACGTGCCCGACGACCTGGTGGCGTCGCTCGACGTCAGCATCCTGCAGCAGCAGCTTCTCGAGCCGGTGCTCGGCATCACCGACGTCCGCGGCGACCCCAACATTTTCTTCGAAGGCGGCGATCTTCCGCGCAGTCATTACGAGCAGCTGGTCGACGAGAAGGGCAACGCGGCCGTGTTCTATCTGCATCCCACGAGCATCGACGACCTGGTGGCGGTGGCCGACGCACAACGCAACATGCCGCCGAAGTCAACCTGGTTCGACCCCAAGCTGCTCACCGGGCTCGTGTTCCGCTCGCTTCGCTAGCGCTATCCCCACATCTTGACGCCGTCGCTGGACACCGAGGTGACCAGCGCCCGCCCGCCGGCTTTTTCTATCGCGATCGCCACCCGCTCCGGCTTGTCGGTCAGCGCGATGATGCTCCCGCCGCCGCCGGCGCCTGTCAGCTTGGCCCCGTAGGCGCCCGCCCGTCGCGCAGCGGCGATGAGCGTTTCCAGGGCGTCCGAGCTCGCGCCCAGGGTGTGCAGGTTTTTCTGGGCCTCGTTCATCGTTTGCCCCAGGGCGACATAGTCCCGCTGCTGGAGGGCGTCGATGCCCTCGATGACCAGCTCGCCGATGCGCTCGGTGAGCTCCCGGCCGAAGCCGGAATGGGTGACGAATCGCCGGACCTTTTTGACCTGCCGCGGGGTCTTTGACTTGATGCCGGTCATGCCGACCACGACGTGCACGTCGGTCATGGCGGGAACGTCGACCTCGTGGACATACCAGGTAGTGTCGCCCCGGCTTATCTTCCAGAGGAAGCCGTCGCGTTTTTCCCGGGCCAGCAGGATGGCGCCGCCGTGGGTGCACGCCGAGGTGTCGTTGGGGCTGCCGCCGCCCTGCACCGTGTATTCCACGTCGAAGCTATGGCGGGCTACCGCCTCAGAGGAGAAATCGCTGCGGAGGCTGAGGATGCAGGCGACGGATGCCGTGGTGATAGCCGCCGAGGAGCCCAGCCCGCTGGCCGACGGGATGTTGGAAAACGTCGTCGTCTGCAGCGGCGGGCCGTCCCACAATGTTTCGATGGCGTGCTTGATGTAGGTATGCCGGTAGCCGTCCAGGGGACGCCCGTTGACCTCGTGGACCTCGCCGGGCCGCATTTCCACGCCGACGCGCAGGTCGATGGCCGTCGAAAGGCACGGCTGCCCGTAGATGACGCCATGCTCGCCGAGCAAAATGATTTTTCCTGGAACCGATGCAACAGCCATCTATCGCCATAAGAAAGACAAGGTAAAAAGGTTACTGTTTTCCGCAGGTGGCAAGATATATATGCCCGGCGTTATATCCGGCATGGACCGCCTGCTGGCGTTCGACTACGACGGCGTCCTCGTCGACAGCTACGACGTCTTCAAACGATATTTCCTGGAAGCCTGCCGCGACCAGGGCGTCAAAGACATCAGCACAGAGAAAGATTTCCTGTCCCTCTTCGACGGGAACCTCTACCAGAGCATGCTCCAGCAGGGCCTGTCACGCGACCAGATACTCAGCATCGTCCTCGCGGTGCGCGACGGCATCATGGCGGAACAGGACGCCATCCAGCTCTACCCCGGCATCCACGATGCCGTGCACGCGCTGGCCGAAGGCCACACCCTGGCCGTGGTCACCTCAAACGACACCGAGGTAGTACGGCATTTCCTGCAGATGCGGGACATCGACCGCTTCACCGACGTCATCGGCTCCGACCGGGAGCCCAGCAAACACGCAAAGCTCCAGCGCCTCCAGCGGCAGCATCACGACGCCAGATGCTACTACATCGGCGACACCGCCGGCGACATCATCGAGGGAAAACAAGCCGGCGTGGCCACCGTGGCAGCCGCCTGGGGCTGGCACGACGAAAACCGCCTCCGCCAGGCACCGCCGGACCATCTCGTACACACGCCGGCGGAGCTCCGGGCTCTTTTTTCCGAATAAAAACTACAGCAGCCGGTCAAGCCGGAAATAATAAACGGGCATCGAGCACGCCCGGGTATCCTCGCCGGCGAACGACACCACCATCTCCCCCGTCGAGGGGCAAGCCACCCACTGGAACAACGACCGGTAGATGTCGCTGACCCGGACGGCGACGCCGAACACCAGGTCCGTCCTGCCCGTATACTCGTCCCGCAGCAGGTCCATCGTCCCGTTGAGGTCAAGCGTGCCATACCGCCGCTCGATCTCCTGGCTCAGCGCCCGGTAATGCGTCCAGGGGATAAACATGTAGGTTTTCCCGGTCAGCGCCCAGACAAAGCTCACTGGCCCGCTCGGGTCGTAGCGCACCCGGTTGAGCTCCACCTCGGCGCACTGCGGCGTGACATACATCGGCGTACGCCGCACCACGTCCTCGATCTGCCAGAACGGCGCCACGCCCTCCTCGTCGCTGTCCCAGGTGCCCACATAGGAGATGTTCGCGGTCTGCTCCAGCGCGTAGCCCGCCGGCTGCCGTGCATCGGAGATAACGAAGTTCCAGCCGCATGTCCTGTTATTGGTTATGATGTCGATGGCCTCATCCGCGCTGCTTGCCCGGTCGAGCACCATCCGCATACGGAAAAAAGCGCTGATGCCGTGGAACGTGGTGTCGGTGGTCAGGCAGGTGTCCTCGCCGATGGCGATACCCTGTTCGTTGAAACCGCTCCAGCAGCCGATGTTGCCCGCATACTCGGGGTACATCGAGGCATATGCCTCGGAGGGATTGCGCACAAAGATAACCAAGGTGTCCTGCAGCCGTCGCCCCGTCTCCGGGTCGGTGACGTCAAGCCGCCAGTCGAAGCTCCGCACGTGGTACAGGTCGCCGCTGGCGGTGGCGTCGCCCCAGAGCGATATCTCGCAGCATGAGATCATGTGGTTGAACAGCGCCGGCATCGTGTTCAAAACGGCTACCTGTTCGAAGGACAGCGAGGAGCCGTCGGCCATGCCCTGCATCTCCGTTACGTAGCAGCCGGGGAGATATGGCTCCATGACCTGCCACACGTCGAGAATGTCGTCATAGCTATAGCCGTGCTCCTCGAAGATATCCAGCTGCGCCCGCAATGCCACGCCGATGCGCTCGTCGAGCAGCACGCCATGCTGGTATCCCATTTCATAGGAGGAGCCGTTGAGATGCAGAATGGACACGTTGCCGTGCTCCTCCAGCCAGCCGTCGTGCAGCGGCGTATCCGCCGGCATGCGGCTCCCCTGCAGGGGCTGAGGGTGATGTACGCCAAGCGAGGGAGCGATCATAATCGCTGTGATGCTCAGGCCCAGGATGAGCCGGAGGACCTGTCTGCCGTTCATGGTCTCATCTCTGCAATAGCCGCCTGTTTATTATACTATCCCG
>CAZQNC010000002.1:0-9868 GCA_964594625.1 uncultured Thermoplasmatales archaeon
GGGCGGCCGGAACGGCGGCCTGCTACAGGAGAAATGGTGGTGCCCGGTGCGCTACAGCTACCTGGACGACGGCTCCGACGAGGAAAAATATCTCAGCGACCTCTACTTTGCTGACATATACAGGCAGAACGGCGGCGACGTGGTCTTTGCCAGCTGGGACGAGAACGACAACGGCGTGTTCGGCGAATGGAAGCTGACCGCGAAGGACACGCTGGACATGTATCCCGATGTGGCCGTCGGCCGGCTGGCCTGCCGGAACAGCTACGAGGTCACCAAGATGGTGGAAAAAATCATTGCCTACGAGACCGGCGCGGCGGGCAGCAGCTGGGCCAAACGCTTCGTGGGCATCGCCGGGGACACCTATCCCGACAGCGCCGACAACGGCAGCATTTCCTATTATGAGGGCGAGCTGGCCACCGAGGCCGCCTTCAGCTATCTCGACGGCTATGAGGCCGATTTCAGATGGACGTCCACCGGGACGCTGGCCACAGCCGACGACATCGTGGCGGCTATCAGCCAGGGCGCGGGCTTCCTGCATTTCTCCGGGCATGGCAACCCGATGAGCTGGGCGACCCATAAGCCCAAGGACCATGATTGGATTGGCATCGACGTGTCCCAGTTCCCGAGCCTGTCCAACGAGGGCATGTACCCGGTTACCATCGTGGGCGGCTGCCACAACAGCCAGTTCAACGTCAGCGTGCTCAACCTTCTCAAGTTCCGCAACATCAAGAACATCTATTATCATTCGGAATGGTCCCCGGAGAGCTGGGGATGGTGGCTGGCCCGCAAGTTCGACGGGGGCGCCATTGCGACCATCGCCAACACCGGGTACGGCTACGGGCAGCCCGGCGAAGACTGCCTGGAGAAAAGGGGACGGTACATGGAGCTCAAGTTCTTCCAGGCGTATAGCGAGGGCGACGACATGCTGGGGATGACGCATGCGCAGGACCAGGCTTATTACATGAACAGGTTCCCGCCGATGGACGACCGCATCGACTGCAAGATCGTGCAGCAGTGGGCGCTCCTCGGTGACCCGTCGCTCAAAATCGGCGGCTACTAGAGCGAGAGCCATACCACCGCGATGGCGGTGACCAGCACGGCCGGCGGCAGCATCAGCCGGTAGAGCTTGACGAAGCGGGGCTTGAAGTACTCGTAGCTGACGACGACGCAGAGATGCAATGGCGAGATGAGGTATCCCATGAACGATGACACGTAGAGCAGGCTGACCAGCCCGATGTCGCCGCCGATCATCGATGCCACCATGGAATATACGAGGGGGATGGCCGCCATGTTGTGCGCCGTCACAAAGCCGATGGTGAAGGACAGCACGGGGATGATGAGCAGGGGTGATGCCGCGCTTCCCTGCAGGTATCCGGCTACGACGTCGGTGACCCCGGAGGCGAAGGCCATGTCCCGGTACAGCATGATGCCGAATATTGCGAGGCCGAGCAGCGGGGAAAACCCTTTTGTGAGCATCGCCGGCCGGCCGTCTCCGGTGTAGAGCAGCAGGGATAGCAGTATCCCGGTGGGCAGCGCGACGAGCAGCGCTATGTTGAGGTGGACGACCTCGGCGAGCGTGAAGGCCATGGCGATGGTGACGATGAGCGGCAGGAAGTTGACCGCGGTTTCCATGATGATGCCTGCGGCATGCCGGTCTTCTGCGGGTTCCGCTGCCTTTTTCTGGGACAGCCTGAGGATGTAGAGGCTGCCAATTGCCACGGCGATGAGGAAGATGGGCGCCTGCACGACGATGAGCCGGTTGATGCTGACCTCGGATACCTGCGACATGACCACCAGGGCGGTGGACAGCGGGAACACCAGGAAGCCGATGTGCCGGAACCACAGGTTGAGGAAGGTTCGCCCCTCCTCGTCGACGTTGAGCTTTTTTCCCTGTTCGTCCACCATGGGGGCCGACAGCAGTGCGCCGCCGGGGATGGGGAGCAGCCCGAAGATGAAGGGGATGGCGGCCAGCATGCCGCGCTGGGGAATGACCCGCTTGAGGTGGTCGATGACCAGCGGTATCTGCCCGGTGTCCTGCAGGACGGTGGCGAACAGTTTGATGCAGATGACGATGGCCACCAGGGTGAGCACCTGCCAGTCGGTGGCCGTTTCATACAATATGTTTGGTATCTTCCCGGGACGGGCGAGCAGTCCGAGCAGCAGCGAGCCAAGTATCATGGCCAGCCCGAAGTTTTTTTTGTTTGCCACCAGCACGATGATGACGGAAAACGAGATGATAAGCGCTGCCAGGGATATCAGGTCGCTCATAGCATGCGCTCCTTGCCCCGTCCCAGCAGTGCCACGCGTGATGCCTCCCGCTCGGCCAGGATGTCGTAGCCGAGGTGGCGGCCGAGGTTGTCGGCGAAGGTCTGTATCTGCCGGTGTGAGGGCATGTTGTCCATGGTCATGCGGGTGCGGGCTTCGCCGACGTGCACGTATCCCTTTGGCTCGATGAACCAGGGCTCTGCCAGTGCGTCAAGCCGGGCGTATTGCTCCTCGTGACCGAGATTCCAGCCGTCCATCAGGGTGTGCCGGATGACCGTCCTCGTGTCAAGCGAGGGCAATAGCTCGAGGGTGTCCATGAGCCGGTCCCATCCGTCGGGGATGAGCGGGCAGCACACCTTCTGGTAGAGCTCCCGGTTTGGGGCGCACACCGACACGTACAGCTGGGAGGGCAGCGTGTCCAGGCCGGCCAGCACCTCCGGCGTCGTCCCGTTGGTGACCAGGAAGGTGCTCATCCCGTGCCGGTGGCAGATGTCGAAGAAGTCGCTCAGGTAGGGGTACAGCGTGGGTTCGCCCATCAGGGAGCATGCCACGTGTTTCGGCTGGCGTGCCTCCCGCCATGCCGTGTCGGGGCAGCGTTCGTCTCCCCGGAAGCCGGAGACCAGCTGCCGGTGTGCCTCCAGGCTTCCTTTGAACACGTATTCCGGCTCGTCCGCGTTTTCCTCGGGGATGGCCGTCCGGGTGAACCCCTGGTAGCGCCAGCAGAACAGGCATTTCTGGGTGCAGTGCGCCGCCGCCGGGGTCATCTGCATGCAGCGGTGGCTTTCGATGCCGTAGAATGTCTGTTTGTAGCAGACCTCGTTGTGGAGCAGCGACTTGCGGAGCCAGTGGCAGTGTTTGACGGCGGTGTGCCGTCCCACCACGGCGTATCCCTGTTTTTCCAGGATGCGCTGGAACCGGTCGTCCATGTATGCTGGCATCTCCGGTGTGTTAATAAACCTTGTCCGGCTTGCTATCGATAGGTAATGACGCCATCGGAGAAACCACCATAAGTTTTATATATACATCCCGCTATTGTATTAATAAATTATAAGACATCAGGGGGAATAAGGGTCCAAACCACCTATTTTCTACTGTTTTCCTCCTTGCCCTTGTTCCCCTCCCTTTCCTCGCCGCGCCCGTCGCTCTCACGGCCGACCGGCGGCAGCACGGGCACGTCATCGTCGAACAGCACCACGGCACGGCGCTCCGGCAGATAGCAGAGCCCGACGGCATGCACGGCCACCCCGACATCCGCCGCAGCCACGATCAGCCCGGCAAGCCGCTCGTCCGCCATACGGTTGGGCCGAAAGGAGGACACACCCGGCAGCCCGGCAGCAAAAAGCAACGCGGACGTGCCGCCCCGTCGGGCATGGTCAATCAGCTCGGCCACGTGCCGTTGCCCGCGCGTCGACGGGCAATCCGGATACAATGCCGTCCGGCCCGAGCGAAGCACGGCGCTCTTCACCTCCAAATAGCATGACTCCCCGACGCAGGAGAGCAGATAGTCAATGCGTGAATCGCCGAGCGGGGCGTCCCGCTGCACGATGGAGCAGTCGTGCAGCCAGGGAAGCAGCTGCCGCCGCACGGCATGCTCGAAGGCATCCATCTGAAAACGGGTGTCTACCAGGGCCGCCGCATCGCCATCCGCGATGGCAAAGAGACGTGCATCCGTCTTTCCGCCCTGCTTGGGCAGGCAGTAGGCCCTGGTGCCCGGCTGCATAAACGCCTCCAGGCGGCCGGTGTTGTTTATCCAGGCGCGCTGCCGCTCCCCGTCAATGTCCACGGCGACCACGAACCGGTTGACCCGCTCGATGATGGTGCAGGACAGCACGTGCTCAAACTGTAGCAGGCTCTCCATTATGTGCCACCCGCTGTGAGAGATGATGCTTCCCGGGCTGCCGTCGTTTTCATCGTCACGCCATGGACACCTCGCTACTTAAATATGTGTCCTGACGGCGGCCGGCAAACGTTTAAGCACCGTTTCCCCATATGTATGGCATGGCAGCAGCCCGCTTCGAGCTATTTACCGACAGGGCGGATGAATGGCGCTTCCGCCTGGTGGCGCCCAACAACGAGATTATCGCCGTCGGCGAGGGATACACCACGAAGCAGAACTGCATCAAGGGCGTCGACGCCGTCAGGCGCTATGCCCCCGACGCCGATGTCGTTGAACGGTAGCGTCAGCGCTTTGGGTGCGCCTGGAAAAACGTCCACATGACGTCGGTGGCGGATATCTCCGGTGATGGCCGGTCGCCCGTCGAGGAGCCGGGCCATCCGTGGCCGCCGTTGCGGATGGTATACAGGGTTACCTCGCTCCCGTTTTGTCCGCCGGTGTAGGTCTCCCGGGTTATGTTGCCGCTCTGGCTGGTCCATGTCTCCGGCTGCCGGCTGCAGCTGTTGTGCTCCACCCAGAAGCCGATGGATGTGTTGACCGACAGGTCTGTGCCCGTTCCCCGGGTATTGTTCCCGTGGCCGCCGTCGTAGGGCACGTTTTCGTCCAGCCGGCCGTGAAAATGGATGATGGAGACGGGATGCTCCGGCTCGGGTATGACCCAGAGCGGGCTATCCTCGCTGGCCGTCCCCCCGATGGAGCCGGCGACCGGTCCCACCGCGGCAACCACGTCTGACAGCTCCGCCGCGATGCGGTAGGCCAGGATGGCGCCGTTGGAATGCCCGGCCACGTATACCCGGCTGCCGTTGACCGCGAGGCTGCCTCGCACCTCGCCGATTATCGCCTTGATGAACCCGACGTCGTCCACGTTGCGCTCATAGGCGACCCCGCAGCAGTAGCCGCCGTTCCACATCCGCCACCACGGCGCCCAGCGGTATATCCCGCGGGGGTACGCCACGATGAAGGTCTCCCGGTCGGCGGTCTCCGTGAAATCGGTTTTAGTTGCCATCCGTGCCGGATAGCCGCCGCCGGCGTGGAGGACGACGACGAGCGGCACCGAGGTGCCGTTGTAGCCGGGTGGTACGTGCAGCCAGTAGCTCCGCGGGCGGCCGTCATGCCACAGCCAGCGAAGCCGTGTGCCCGAGAGGGCGGCAGCCATCCGGGAGTCTGACGAGGCCGACGCGCTATCGGTATCGTGCTCGAAGAAATGTGTATCGTCGGCGTCTTCGCCGGGATGCATGCCTGGCTGATGCGGGATGATTGATGCCGTGAGCAGCACGGCGAGCAGGACGGCCATGACGGTGCGCCGTATCATCGTCACTCAGTGATTACAACGCCCTGGATATTTATAAGCATGTTCCACAGATGCCGTGACAGGGGAACTGTCTCCATGCTACTTGTAGTCGAAGGTGATCTCGGGGTACTGCCCGGCAAGGTCAAGGAGCGCGTCGAGCGGCTGCTCTTTCAGGTATGCGTCGAAAAACGCCAGGGTGTAGGCGTTGGCGATTTCTATCAGCCGCCTGGGCTCGATGGAGCCGAATCCGACGGCCTGCCGTGGTATCAAGGGGGCGACATGTGTCAGCAGCAGCCCCACGTCGGTGTAGGAGTAATGGGCGGCGCCGGCCGCGGTCGCCATGTAGATGTCGCTTTGGGTCCGGTTCCATATCTGCTGCAGGCTGGCGTCCCGCTCGAAATGTCCGTCGGCGAGCAGGGACAGAAACGGCTTCCGGGTCCCGTTCTCCACGACGTCGCCGTAGAAATAGCCGTCCAGGCCGGCGCCCGCCAGCACCCGGTCGTCCCGGTTGCAGGCCGCCGCCGACGCCCCGCCGCCGAACGAATGGCCGTAGATGCCAATCCGGTCCAGGTCGAAGGATGCCTGCAGCGGGATGTCCATTTCGGGGAGGCGGTCGAGCACGAAGTCGATGTCGCCGGTGACGCTGTCAAAGGCCATCTCGAAGTAGGCCTCCGCCTCGCCGGGGTCCGACGGCGCCGGCTGATGCTCTATGACCCGTCCGTCGGGGAAGACCGTGACCCCGGCCACGTATGGATGCTGGACGGCGGCGACGATGTAGCCGTGACTGACCAGTTCCTCTATCAGCGAGGTATAGATCTCCCGGACGCCGTCATATCCGTGGGAGAACAGCAGCACGGGAAACGTTTCACCGGGTACCGGCGGCGCGTTTCTGACCGCGTGGGGCACCGCCGAGGTGTAGCCGTCGTCGGGAATCCAGAACAGCGGGATGGGCGACTCGTGTTTCAGCCAGTCAAACGTCTCGGGGTCCATATATGCTGCTCGGTCGCCGCCGTCGTGCGCGGC
Source organism: uncultured Thermoplasmatales archaeon (assembly GCA_964594625.1). Lineage (GTDB taxonomy): Archaea > Thermoplasmatota > E2 > UBA202 > DSCA01 > CAZESS01. The sequence goes on from CAZQNC010000002.1 coordinate 6,474, forward strand.
TGGATACCAGAACTGCAGCATGATCTCTCTGCTGTCGGCGGGGTCGTCGGTGAACCGTTCTTCGCGATCCCGGTCGACGAGATGCATCGTCGTGGTACCGAGGTCATAGGGGCCCTCCGGCTTCGGCAGAAACGAGGCATGCCGGATGCCCGACACCTGCACCTGCTGCCCGGGCGGGCTGAGCAGGCGCGCTGTGAAGCGGGATGCGTTGCCCTGCAGGATGCCGAACAGCGGAACCGGTGAGCTGCCCCCGGATATGGTTGTCTGCCCGAAGAGCAGCCTGCCGAAAAAGAAGCCGCATGCCCGTCCCTGCTTCGCCTCCGTGTTCCACGTCCCGCTGAAAAACCCGCGCTGGCTGTTCCGGCCGAGCTTGACATATCCCGTGACGTCGCCTGTGACCTCGCCGGCCCGGTATATGGTGCCGTTGAACATGCCGTCGGCCCAGGCGGGCGGGTCCGCCGCTGTTTCACAGCCATCGCCTGTTGTCCTCTCGATAGGGCAGGGCGCTGTCTGCACTGCCCCGGCAGGGATAACGCTGCCCGCCAGGATACCTATCAGGAGGATTGCATACAGCCCGCGACGTTGCATGTGCATCGTTTCTAAACAGCCACAGGGGATAAAAGGTTATCTGTGACAGCGCCGCCCCTACAGTATTTCGAGCAGGTACAAAATGCCGATAATGGCCGCCACGACGGGAACGACAACCATCCAGGGGTTCACGTCCAGCAGCTCGGGTAATGTCACCTTGCCGTGCCCTTCCCCTGGCAGCCGTCGCATGACGGCCGGGTACAGCGACGCAAACATGCCGGCGCCCAGCAGGATACCCAGCATGCCGACCAGGGCGTGTAGCGACCCGGCTCCGAAGGCACCGGCGGCGGTCCCGGGGCAGTACCCGAGCAGCGCGAAGCCGACGCCGAACAGCAGCCCGCCGAGCCCGATGCGCCGCAGATGGCAGGCCTTGGGATGCAGCTGTACCATGCCGACATGGCGCAGCAGGTAGACCCCCACCATACCGGTCGCTATCGCGCTCAGAATGATCTTGGCGACGGTGAAATCGCGGAGCAGGAGCTGGCCGACCACGACGTCGTAGCTGGTCGCCCCGCCCCTTTGCAAAAGGAAGCCGAACAGCACGCCGATGCCAAACCCGATGAGCAGCTGCAGCCGACGTCGCTCGTGCAGCCGGGACAGCATTCAGGCACCCCCCAGCCATTCGATGACGACCAGCGCGGTCAGGATGCCGCCAATGAAAAAACAGCAGAGGGCTATCCAGCTGCCGGCCGCCAGCTGCAGGGCACCGCTGATGCCGTGGCCGCTGGTACAGCCGCCGGCCAACCGGGCGCCGAAGCCGATGCAGATGCCTCCGGTCAGGGCCACCGCCATGCGGAGGACAATGCTGCTGCCGAACGCCGCCTGCCAGAGCCTTGGTACCGTTTCGACGGCCAGCGAGCCGGAGAGCAGAGCGGACAGGAAGCCGCCGACGATGACGCCGAGGACCAGCATCCATTCCCAGTCGATATGCGGCGTGAACTCCTGGTAGTACAGTTTTTCGTGAACCCGTTTTCCCCGCAGCAGCCGCTCGGACATGCCGCTGGTTCTCGCAAAGGCGGTGGAGCAGCCGATGGCTTTGTCCGACAGCATGAGGCTGAGCCAGACGAGCATGCCGATGCCGACGCCGACCGCGTATGGCGACCATGTCTCCTGAAAAAGCGGATGCATGCTGCCCCTCGGATGTAAACCCCGGCGGTTATTTAACCTCTTCCGCCGCAGGGATGCACAAACTAGATAACCGGATGCATGTTTAAACAGCCGATGGTGCTGTCCCGCCTTCGGAAGCTGTGGCATCCCGAGCGCTTTCAGGGGAGTACAACCGGCCGGCATTATTTTGAGGGCTGGTATTACAAGCTCGTGGACGCCCGGGAGCATCATCGCCTTGCGGTCATCCCCGGCATCTCCCTCGGGGAGAGCGAGGAGCAGTCGCATGCCTTCATCCAGGTGTTCGACGGCACCACGGGCGACTTTACCTATGTCACCTACGCCGCCGACGATTTTTCCGCGGCCCGCGACTCATTTGAGGTGTCCATCGCCGACAGCCTCTTTTCAGCCCGGGAGGTGGCGCTGGACATCGATTGGCAGGACCGGCGCGTAACGGGTACGCTGCGGTTCGAACACATCGTTCCTCTGCCACGGCGGTTTTTCTCGCCGGGTATCATGGGCTGGTATACGTTCGTCCCGTTCATGGAATGCAAGCACGGCGTGGTCAGCATGCATCATCGCATCAACGGCAGTCTGAACGTCGACGGTGAAACAATCTCCTTCCAGGACGGCCGAGGGTATACCGAAAAAGACTACGGCCACAGCTTTCCCGAGGCGTATATCTGGATGCAGTCAAACCATTTCGAGGAAGCAACGTCGTTCATGCTTTCGGTGGCCCGCATCCCCTGGCTGTGGCCCGCTTTTACCGGGTTTCTCGGCGCCCTCTGGCACGACGGCCGCATCATCCGGTTTGCCACCTATTCCGGAGCACGCATACGCCGGTTTTCCACGGCGGCCGGGCGGGTGTCTCTGTCCGTCGTGGATAACCGATACCGGCTGGAAGTCGAGGCCCGGGGCGACGATGCCGTCTCCCTGAAAAGCCCCCGGCAGGGCGGCATGACCGGCCGGGTCCCGGAGACGCTCACCGGAACGGTACATCTCAGGCTGTTTGAGCGCGACGGCGACGGCGGCCACCTGGTTTTTGAGGGCGCGGGCCGGAAAGCTGGGGTGGAGATCATGGACGACGATGGCGTGCTGTCCGAGGATCTGGCGGAGTAGCACCTTGTCCACTCGGGGCTGTATACGGTCATCGCGCGGTCGCCGTAGACCACCTGGCGGTTTTCTGCCTCCATGGAGGAGCTTCCGTACATGGATTGTTCTCGTTCCGCCGAACCCGGCCGGGCGGTGAAATCCCGCTGGATGAGAGCTCTCCTGTTTTGGTGGCCGAGCCCCAGGCGGCCATGCTGCGGCACTGGCTGTTGTAGGCTGTTCCCTGTATGTAGTCGATGACCTGCCGGCAGACGTATGGCTCCTGTTTTTCCCGGGTGTCGACGAGGTCGCCGCGGTGGATGTCTTGTTCGTCCTCGTAGAACGCGTGGAACGCCCGCAGCTTCCGCGTTATCTCTGTTTTGGGCAGGGTTCCCTGCTGGTAGCCCATCTCGTAGAAGGTGCCGGTGAGGTAGAGGATGGTCAGCCCGTCGATGTCCCATCTTCTGCCGGTGTCATTGTGCAGCGGCGGAGGGTCGTCGTCACCCCATTTGTCGGTGATTCCGGCGTGTTCGACGCCGGCCGGGGGCCAGCGATACCACTACTATGGCTGCCAGGATGAGACTCCACAATACGCTCCCCCCCCCCCCCCCCCC
>CAZQNC010000002.1:9878-38989 GCA_964594625.1 uncultured Thermoplasmatales archaeon
GCTCCCTCCCTGCATTGGTATCCAACCTCGTGATACTATCATTGCACGGAGATAGAAATGTTTCCGTATTCTCCCGGCTGAGGAGATCTGTTCTCTCGTAGAAAGAAGTAGCGGGGAGTGGATTTGAACCACTGATTTCCGGGTATCTCCAAGCCCCTTTCTTTGGGTGTAAAGCACCTTATCTAAAGGGGCTTATATGAGCCCGACGGGTTTTCCTGACTACCCCACCCCGCTATGGCGTGGCGAAGCAATATAGCGTGGCAACTTATTTTAATGTTTTGGATGCCCTCCGGCGGCTGGCTGACGCCCTGATATGGCGCGATAACAACCAATAAATACGCCGCAGGCATTAATGACATGATAACCATGAGGCGAGGAGGAACCGTACTTATTGTGTGTGCTATTGCGCTGCTAACCGTGCCGTCTCTGCTGGCGCCGGTGACCGCGGCGGAGCCGTCCGGGGAGGTGGAGCTCCGGTGTTCGGTTGCCACGTCCACGGGCGTCAGGATGATGACGCAGCGTGTGGCCGCCGAGCGGGCTGACCTGCTGCTGCGCACCGTTGAACGGATACGGCAGGATTTCCATGTGCTGCGGACGGCTGACACGACGGAGGAGCGGGAGGCGGCGGAGCAGGCATTGTACGCCGACGTGGCCACGCTGGACTGGCTGAAGGTGTTTGCCTATCTGCTGGACAGGGTTGAGGACATGGTTGATGCGTACATCACGCCGTGGACGAAGGCATCCTGTCTTGCCCATGTGGTGAGCTATGGGCACGGCACGGCGCATGTGCCGCTGCACCGCGAGCGGCCGTTCGGCGTCACCCGGGAGACGTTTCTGGGGTTGATGCTCCGCCCGGTGTGGTGGCGGTACAACAGCCTGAGCATGACGGTGGTACGGAAGGGCAACCTTTTGCCGCCGCGCATCGACTGGTGGGACATGTGGGGCCGGCAGCAGGGCGTCATGGTGGGCTTTCTGGGATTGCACGTGAGCGTTGTCAGGCCTGCGATGCCCGACACGCACCTGTTCGTCGGCCGCACGCTTTTTATGGTGAACAAGGATTTGGCGTGGTAATGGACTACGAGCAGCTTGGATTGCGGGCCGGCCTGGAGATACATCAGCAGCTTGACGTGGGCAAGCTGTTTTGCGGCTGCCCGTCCGTGGTCAGCGACGCCGTGGATTACACGTTCCGCCGGGAGTTGACGCCGACGAGGTCGGAACTGGGGGCCGTCGATCGGGCAGCCCTGGCTGAGGCCAGGCGGCAGCGCCGGTTTGTGTACCATGCCTCCGATGTTTCGACGTGTCTTGTTGACGCCGACGAGGAGCCGCCGCACCCGGTCAACGAGGCTGCCGTCGATGTCTGCCTGACCATGGCGATATTGTGTGACGCCCGGGTCGTCGACGAGATACCGTTTATGCGGAAGGTGGTGGTTGACGGCTCGAACACCGCCGGCTTTCAGCGGACCGGGCTGGTCGCCGTGGACGGCATGGTGGACGATGTGGGCATTGCGACCATCTGTCTGGAGGAGGACGCCGCCCGGCGGCTGGAGGACCGGGATGACGTGGCGGTATACGGCCTCGACCGGCTGGGTATCCCCCTGGTCGAGGTGGCGACGGCGCCCGACATCACGACACCGGAGCAGGCTGAGCGGGTGGCGGAGCGCATCGGCCGGCTGTTCAGGGCGACGGGGCAGGTGCGGCGGGGCATCGGCACCATCCGGCAGGATGTCAACGTCTCCATCGAGGAGGGCAGCCGGGTGGAGATTAAGGGGGTGCAGGAGCTGCGGAGCATCGCGGCCATCGTGCGCAACGAGGTGGCCCGGCAGCGGGAGCTCCTCGCGGTGGCTGAGCGCCTGCATGACCGGACGTCGCGTGACATGCTGCTCGATGAAGTGTCTGTCGAGGACGTGAGCGCGGTGTTTGCCGACACCGCCTCGAAGATGGTCGCCCGTGCCCTTGAGGATGGCGTGGTGATGGCTGCCCGGCTGCCCGGCTTTGCGGGGCTGCTGGGCGGCGTGTCCTACGAGGAGGGCCGTCTGGGGAACGAGCTGGCGTCGCATGCGGAACTGCTGGGCGGGGGCATCATCCATTCCGACGAGCTACCGGCGTATGGCATATCCGGGGATGAGGTCGCCGGGCTCTGCGCTGCGCTGGGCTGCGGGGATGACGATGCGTTTGTGCTGTCCGTCGGGTCGGCTGACGTTGCCCGGCGTTCGCTGGAGGCGGCGCTGCAGCGTGCCACCCGGGCGTTTGACGGCGTGCCGGGGGAGGTACGTCGGGCGCTGCCGGATGAGACAACGCGGTATATGCGGCCGATGCCGGGGGCGGAGCGGATGTACCCGGAGACGGATGTGCCCCCAGTGACCGTATCGGGGGAGCGGCTGGCCCGGGTGGCGGATACGCTGCCCGAGCTGCCGGAGGACAGGGTGGAGCGCTATGTCTCGTACGGCCTGAGCGAGGAGGAGGCCGGGCAGCTGGTGTCCAGCGACCGTGACGCGTGGTTTGACGGGCTGGTGGAGCGCTATCCTGACCAGGCGGGGACGCTGGCCCGGGTGTTGTTGCACACGCTGCCAGAGGTGGAGCGTGAAACCGGGGTGGAGGTTGAGCGGGGGATGGTGGACCGAGTGATGGCGGGCCTGCGTGAGGGGTATTTTTCCAGGGAGGGTGCCCCGCAGGTGCTCGCCTATCTGGCGGGTCATCCCGATGCCGCTGTGGGGGAGGCGGTTGCCGCGTGCGGCTTGGAGGCGTTAGATGCGAAGGCGGCTCGGCAGGTGGTTGAACGGGTGGTGGATGACAACGTGGACTTGGTGATTGATAAGGGTGAGCATGCCGTCGGGACATTGATGGGCATTGCGATGGATGAGCTGCGGGGCAGGGCGGATGGTTCTCTGGTGCATCGGCTGCTGGTGGAGGTGGTGCGGGAGCGCCAGGGCCAAACGTGAGCGTAAAATTTTTATAGAACCGCATATATATTATGCTGAACGGAGGTGATATACCGCATGCCACGAAAAGAAAGAAATGAAGATGAAAACGAAAACTGGAGCCCGCTCGACGACTGGTTTGGCAGCTGGCCGCGCAGACGCCGAGGCATCTTCGCATCGGACATCTTCGACGACCTGGAAAAACAGTTCAAGCGCGACTGGCAGTACATGAACCGCATCATGCAGAACGCCATGAGCGGCGAAACCAGGCCACCCGAAGAAGGCGGCCCCTACGTATACGGCTGGTCACTCCGCGTCGGCCCCGACGGCAAACCGCGCTTCCGCGAATTCGGCAACGTCTCACCCAGCGAAAACATGCGCCCCGAGCAGCTCTCCAGCAAACGCGAGCCGCTCGTCGACGTCGTAGAAAACGAAGAAACCATCACCGTCACCGCAGAACTGCCGGGCGTGGCCAAAGAGGACATCGAGCTCAAGACAACAGAGGACACGCTGACCATCAACGTCGACGACGACCAGCGGGAATACTACAAAGAAGTCGAGCTGCCCGCGGAGATCGACACCGACAGCGCCACAGCAACCTACCAGAACGGCATCCTGGACATCGACCTGCACAAGGCCGAACAGAAAAAGACGGGCACCAAGATACACCTGGACTAACCACCCTTTCCCCCTTTTTTTGTCTTCTTTTTATTTTTATACGTCTGCTTTTACCTACCTGCAAATGCTTTAAACATCGCAGCCATTGACATGTATGCACATCGACGCCGACCTGCACATCCACTCCCGCTTCTCCGGCGGCACCTCGCCAAAAATGACGGTGCAGCGGCTGGCAAGCGAAGCACAGCGCAAAGGCATACAGCTCCTCGGCACCGGCGACTGCCTGCACCCGATATGGCGGCAGGAGCTCAGCCGGGAAGGCACAATGGAGGACGGCGTCATCACCGTCGACGAAACCAGCTTTGTGTTAACCACCGAGGTCGAAGACACCACCCGCGTGCACCATCTCCTGCTGTTCCCCGCATGGCAGGCCGTCGACAGCTTCACGGAACAGATAGCCCCCGCGGCGGACACCCTCGACACGGCCGGCCGACCCCGCCTCGCCATCAACGGCGCAGCCATCGCCGATATGGCGCACGATGCAGGCGCACTCATCGGCCCGGCACACGCCTTCACCCCCTGGACGGCCATGTACGCATACCATGACAGCCTTCGAGACTGCTACGACGACACCCGGGTCGACTTCCTGGAACTCGGGCTGAGCGCCGACAGCGGCTACGCGGACACCATCAGTGAGCTACACGATCTGACCTTTCTCTCCAACTCCGACAGCCATTCACCGTACCCCATCCGCCTGGCCCGGGAGTTCAACCGCCTCGACATCCAGGCTGTCACGTGGGACGAGATACGCAGCGCCCTGAAGCGGCGGGGCGGCCGTCGCATCGTTCTCAACGTCGGGTTTCCGCCCAGCGAAGGCAAATACAACCGGACGGCCTGCACCTCGTGCTACCACCAGTACGACGTCGACGCGGCACGGCGGCACAGCTGGCGGTGCGCCTGCGGCGGCCGCATCAAAAAAGGCGTGCGGGACAGGATAGCGGAGCTGGCAACACAGGACACGCCAGCGCACCCGGAGCACAGGCCGCCGTACCTGCATCTCCTCCCCCTGGCCGAAATCATCGGCGCCGCGCTCCGTTTTTCGCCGCGCTCCCAGACGGTGCAGCGACGCTGGCGATATCTCATGGAACATTTCGGCAGCGAAATCACGGTGCTCATCGACGCCGACATCGACGACATAGGACAGGTTGCCTCCCCCGCGGTGACCGACGCCATACAGGCGTTCCGCAGCGGCGCCATCACGATTCATCCCGGCGGCGGCGGCAGATACGGCGAGCTGGAGCTGCCCGCCAGCGGTGATGCCCGGGAACAGCAGCGGAGGCTGATGGAATGGAACTGATATGCGGCATCGACGAAGCGGGACGCGGCCCTGTCGTCGGCCCCATGGTTGTCGCCGGCGTCTGGATACCCGAATCGGCGGAGGAAGAGCTGCTCGCGCTGAACGTAAAGGACTCGAAAAAACACAGCCCCCGGCGGCGCGAGGAGCTGTCAGCCGCCATCGCCGAGCAGTTTTACTACCGCCTGCAGGTGGTCCGAGCCGAGGACATCGATTCCCTGCGCGGGGCGATGACCCTCAACGAGCTGGAGGCCCACGTCTTCGCCAGGATCGGCAGCGAAAAACGCGCCGGCACATACTATCTCGACTCGGCCAGCACCAGCGAGGCATGGTTCGGAGAGCGTTTCCAGGCCGGCCTCCCGTATGACGCCGTCGTTGTATCGCGGCATGAGGCAGATGACACCTACCCCGTGGTCTCCGCCGCCTCCATCATGGCCAAGGTGGAACGCGACCGGCAGGTGGACATGATAGCCGGGGAGCTCGAGTCCCGTCTCGACCTGCCGCTGGGCAGCGGGTATCCCTCCGACAGCCGGACGCGGCAGTTTCTCAAGAGATGGATGCAGGAATACGGCGACGTGCCGCCGTATACCCGCCGGTCGTGGAAAACGGTGCAGAAGCTCAAAGGCGAGCTCGAACAGGACACCCTCTTCTAGCCGGGGCATAGATATAAATAGCGATTAACGATTGTAATACAGGGTATGGCAGCCTACACGACCATTTCTCTCCCGAAAGGACTGCACGGGCACCTCACCAGCTTCCTGGAAGGCCACCCGGAGCTGGGATACGGCAGCGTGGCCGAGTTCGCCAAGGAAGCCATCCGCCTCCGCGTCGAAGAAATGCAGGAGGAAGCCCGGCAGGTCGCCCTCAGCAAGCTCCGGCGGGCATGCACCCCCGACTGGCGGACCCGCTGGGAACGCTACCGGGACAGCGCCCGGCAGTGACCGATAACGAAGTGTTTATGTAAGCTTTTATCATTATCCCTGTGGTGGTTGTATAGCGAGAGAACAGTGGCGTTCCCGCATGGCCTTCGTCATGGCAGCCATCGGCTCAGCCGTCGGCCTCGGCAACATCTGGCGCTTCCCGTATGTCTGCTACCAGAACGGGGGCGGCGCCTTTCTGATACCCTACTTTGTGGCCCTGTTCACCGTGGGTATCCCGCTGCTCATGGTCGAGTTCGCCGTCGGCAAATGGTTTGGCTCGGCGGCGCCCCGCTCCTTCGCCCGTATAAGCAAAAAATGGGAGTGGGCCGGCTGGTGGGCCGTTCTCGCTGCCTTCGTCATCGCCGTCTACTACTCGGTCATCATGGCCTGGTGTCTCTCCTACATCGCGCATTCCTCCGGCCTGGTATGGGGCAGCAACGCCGCCGCGTTTTTCGACCAGTTCCTGGGCAAGACCACCTCGCCGTTCATCGCCGGCAGCCTCAACATGCAAATCGTGTTCGCCCTGCTGTTCATCTGGACGGCCATCTACCTCATCCTGTACAAGGGAGTGCGCTCCATCGAATGGGCCATCGCCTTCACGGTGCCGGTGCCCACCCTGCTGCTCGTCATCCTGGCGGTGCGGGGCGTCACGCTGCCCGGCGCCATGGACGGCCTGAGCTTCTATCTCACCCCGCATTTCGCCGAGCTGGCCTCGCCGTCTGTATGGCTGGCGGCCTACGCCCAGATTTTTTTCTCGCTGTCCCTGGCCCAGGGCATCATGATCGCCTACGCCAGCTACCTCCGGAAGGACAGCGACGTCACCAACAACGCCTGCATCGCCGCGCTGGCCGACGGGGGCATCGCCTTCCTGGCAGGCTTCGCCGTGTTCTCCGTCCTGGGTTACCTGTCCCATTCCACCGGCGTGGCCGTCAGCGAGGCGGCGGGCAGCGGCCTGGGCCTGGCGTTCATTACCTACCCGACGGCGATATCGGAGCTCCCGGTAGCGGCGGCGCTGTTCGGCGCCATCTTTTTCCTGGTCTTGCTGACCTTCGGTATCAACTCCGCCTTCAGCATGATAGAATCGGTCAGGGCTGCCGTGACCGAAAAAGGCTTCTCGAAGCACAGGGCGACCCTCGCCATCTGTATACTCGGATTTGCGCTCAGCGTACCGCTGGCCACGGGGGCCGGCAGCTACTGGGTGGACGTCGCCGACCATTTCATCTCCAACTTCGGCCTGGTGCTCATCGGCCTCACCGAGTGCATCGTGTTCGGCTACATCATGGGCGCCAGGCACATCCGGCGGGCCGTCAACGAGGTATCCGACTTCCCCGTCGGGCGATGGTGGGAGCACCTGGTACGCATCGTCGCCCCCGTCATCCTGGTCTTCATCGCCCTGGCCTCGTTCATCGAGCTCATGGCCGAGGGATACGCCGACCTGCCCACGGCGGCGCTCCTCGCCGGCATCCTCCTCGTCGCCGCAACCGTCATCGGAGCCCGAACGCTCGCCCGGATACGGAGGAGCTAGCATGCCGGCCAGCGCCGTCGCCATGTTCGTCATCGGCTGCCTGATCTTCTACGGCGGCCTCGCCTGGTGCCTCTACATTGCGCTGAAAAAACGGCGGATGCTCTAGCCGGAAAACCAACGCTTTTAAGCCACAGCCCGTTATCCCGTTGAGGCAGCATCATGCACATGCGAGTACACATCATCGCCATGCTCCTGGCAGCCACCTGTATCCTGTCCGGGACGATGGCGTCCTCGTTCATGGACACGCTGACCGCGAGAGCCGGCCAGCCGGGCTACGAACATATCACCCCGGGCGAGGCCTACGACCTGCTGACCGACCCCGCCACCACGGAGATACCCGTCGACGTCCGCACGGACGGCGAATGGCAGAGCGAGCGCATCGACACGCCGTACCCCGAGTTCCCCCGGCATTTCGCCGTGTCGCGGCTGGACAGCCAGCCGGGCATGGAGACCTTCAAGGACACCTATGGCGATGCCACGGTCATCGTCTACTGCCGAAGCGGCGGACGGAGCAGCACCGCGGCAGGGCTGCTCGACGCCGCCGGCTTCAACGGCACCGTGTACAACATGCAGGGCGGCATCACCGCCTGGAAAGACCAGGGCTATCCCACAAAGACGGGGAACACGCATCCCGAGAAACCGGCCGCGCCGCAGGGCCCCGCCGAGGTGCACGCCGGCACCGCCGCCACCTACACGACGAGCGCCGTTGACCCTGACGATGACCCGGTTCGCTACGGCTGGGACTGGGACGGCGACAACGGTGTTGACACGTGGACGGACTACCAACCTTCATCCATGGAAGCGAACACCTCGCATGCATGGCCTACCGCCGGGACATATACCGCGCAGGTGATAACGTTTGACCACGTGGGCGGATGGAGCAGCTGGACTCCGTTCGAGGTCACGGTGACCAACACCCGGCCGGAGCCGCCGGCGATTGAAGGGCCGTCGAGCGGCACGACCGGCCAGGCATACAATTACACGTTTACCGTCAGCGACCCCGACGGCGACCCGCTCTCCCTCTGGGTCGCATGGAGCCAGAGCTGTCCGGCCGAGGAATGGATCGGCCCGTTCTCCTCCGGAACAGCGGTCATGCTTGAACACGTCTGGAACCAGAGCGGCACCTACACCATCCAGGCGAAAACCAGCGACACCGGCGGCATGCAGAGCGACTGGGCCACCATGCAGGTCAGCATGCCACTATCCCAGCCGTCATTCTGGCGGATGCTTGCCGCACGACTGGAGCGCCTGCTGCCGCGTCTGAGCCTGCAGGGCTAGCTGTCGCCGTCATCCCCGTCGCTGTAAAGGGAGTTGAGCACCTCGCAGACGACGGGGTACACGTCAAAGCGGGAGAAATCTTTTGCGCCGTCGTTCGACATGGCTGCCATGACCTGGCCGACAGTCGGCTTTTCGGGAAACTTTTTTACGGTTTCCAATACCTGTTGTTCTATGGAGGAATACTTCTGGGCGTACGCAATATGCTCGTGAATCTCCTTGGTAACAGCGATTATTTCCACGGAGGAAAGGATGAGAACGATGGATGATAGTAAAATGAGCGTCACCTTGTGATGCGTCCAGGCGTAGTAAAAAATATCTGCGTCAATGAGAAGCACGATGAACGGGATGAAGAGGACCACGCGTTCCCACTTGGTCGTGGTCACCAGTTCTCTGCATATCTGTCTGACCAGCCTATGACGCATTCAGTCTGGCAATACTATCTGCATGTAAAAATGTATCGTCACCGCATTATTCGCCCTCAAAGCATTAGATGATGAAGCGATATGTTTTTTTAACCCGCCGCCTTTATACCATGATGACCCGCTATGAGGTAATAAAGGTCAAGGAAGACGGAAAAATAGTCCTCCCGTCAGACTGCGCCGTCCAGGTCGGGGCGGTTCAGGGCGCATATTTCCTGCTGGAAATCAGCCCGGATTTAAACGAGACCAGGCTGGAGCGGGTGGCGCTCCCCGGGAAAGACCTTGCGGAGATAGAGCTGATACTGAAAGACGAGCCCGGTGTCCTCGCCACGATGAGCGGCCTTTTCGCCCGCCACAGGTCGAACATCCTTTTCAACGAGAGCGAGGAAATAAGCGATAAGGAGGCGGTCCTGGTGGCCGTCATGGACATCAGCGAGATGGACATCACGCTGGAAGAACTGCGGGAGGAAGCGGCCGCCGAGGACGCGGTAATCGAGGTGTCAGTAAAAAAGCTGGAGTAGGAACAGCAGGGTGAGGAGCACGAACACGCTCGTGTACACGTTGATTTCCCGGCCGAGGTCGCCGCTGCCGTCTCCGAAAAATCTCGGCATGCTCTTCCTGAATACACCGAGATAATTCAGAGCGAAAAAGACCGCTATGGCCGCCATGAGAAGGAAAATGTCCAGGTACTTTACCTCCGGGTAGAAGTATAGCCCAAAAATGAGGGTGAGTACTGCCAGCACGGCGGCCGCTATTTTTTCGAGGGGTGATGCTGCCGCGCTGCCTTTTCCGGGCTGGGAGAGCTTGTAGTTTAGTTTGATGAAGGAGACCAGCGTTCCCACCCCAGCCATGTAGAACAGGTAGATGTGGAGCCCGCCGAGGTTCGACAGCAACTGCTCCTTGCAAAACCCTCCTATGAACGGGGACACGCCGCCGATGGCCAGGCTGAGGAAGAGGATGGCGCCCATCAGGAGTTTATCTCCCCTGTAGGAAAGGTCGTCGAGGTTTTTTGTTCGCTGCGGACCTATCAGTGCTCCCACGGCAAGGAAAAGGCCGGATTTAAACAGCATGTGGGCGAACGCGTAAAAGATGGCGGCGGTAACGTCCAGGAGGGCGATTCCAAGGAGAACGAAGCCCATCTGCGAGACGGTGTGATACGCCAGGAGTTTTTTGGCGTCTTCCTGGAGAAGGGCCATGAGGATGCCGAAAAACATGGAGGCGAAGGCGATGAGCAATAAAAAATCAGCAATAAAGGCTATGGAGGAGTACACCAGAAACAATATCGCGCCGTACATCGGCACCTTGACGACCACTCCGGACAGCACCGCGCTCACCGGGGTATCGGCCTTCGAATGCGCCTCCGGAAGCCAGAAATGAAGCGGAAAGATACCCGCCTTTACGAGCAGCGATGCCACGGCGATGGCAACGGCGGCCTGTATCTCCCTTGACATCAGTCCCTGCTCCCGGATGAGATAAAAATTGAGGTATCCTGTCTTCGCGTAGATGAGGCCTATCGCAAAGATAAAGAAGAACGACGACAGCAGATACAGCATCAGATACCGGTACGAGGCGCGGCGTGCCCCCGTTTCCCCGGAACAGGACACCAGGACGATTGATGAAAGCGAGGCTATTTCCATATACACGTAAAAATTAAAAAGATCGCTGCTCAAGAAGGCGCCCAGCATCCCGCCGTGCAGCAACAGCATCAGGGAAAGGACGTAGCGGGAGGAGAAACCGTCTGAGGTCTCACCGCCGGGGGCGTGCCGGAGCGAATACAGTCCCACCAGCGACAGGACGATCAACTCGCCCAGGATAAAATAATAATTGTACTCGTTCACCACGACCTCGATGCCGGATATCCGCTCCCATCCACCCACGATGGTACTCACCGGCATTTCCCCGATGCCCGCCAGAAATATGGGCCATGGGGACAGTATCCCCACAAGGAAAAGAAGCCTGCGCACCCTGTCGTCGCCCTCAAACGCGTTCACAAGGGCGGTCAGAAACGCGCACAGCAGCGGCAACGCCACGATAAAGGGGATCACGGAGACCCCTCCTCCACCCGCATTATGAGAGCCAGTGCAAACGAGGTGATGGCCACGTCTATGACGAGCGTGGTGAGCATCAGCGTGGCAGGCAGCGGGTCCACCATGACGTCGCTCGAGAGAAGGGGCGCCTTCCCCCCCTCGATGTGCCCCAGCGTCGTAAAGTACAGGACTATCCCGGTTGAGATGATGTTCACCGAGATGACCTGTTTGATGAGGTCGCGTTTGGTCATCAGGCCGTAGAGGCCTATCATCACAATGATGACGGCGGCAGCCTCCCCGGTCAGGTATCCCCCGGTCACGGATTCAATCACGTTCCACCCTCCTCAGCACCACGTAGAACAGCAGGGTGAAGGCGGCCCCCACCTCCAGGCCGATGACGACGTTGACCAGGGGCACGGTGCCCCCGCTGAGCAGGGTACCCGCCTCGCCGCCCTTCAGAAAGTTGAAGAAAAATGAGCCGCCGAGCACCCCGGCGCTCGCCAGCCCGATAAGGAGCGCGAGCGAGGAGCTTTCCAGCACCTGTACCATCCTCGTTTTGAATTTATCCCGGACCGCATGGTATCCATGCGAGGTCATCAAAAGTATCACGCTGACCGCCAGGATGACGCCGCCCTGAAATCCGCCGCCCGGACCGATATGGCCGTGCACCATGAGGTAGGCGCCATAAGTGACCAGGAACGGCGAAACCAGGCGGGCGCTTTTCCGGACGATGGAGGACATCATCACCGGTATCGCCTCCCCAAAGCCATGTAGGCGCCGAGAACGGCGGTGAACAGTACGACTGCCTCCCCCAGCGTGTCGTATGCCCGCCAGTCTGCGAGCACCCCCGCAACGAGATTGCTTATGCCCACCTCCCCGGGATGTGAAACATAGTGCTCGTAGCTCCCCTGGTGGCCGCGGGAGTAATCCAGCTGCAGCAGCATCGCCGCGAGAACGGCCAGGAGGATGACGGCCGCTACCTGTTTCTTGATGGGCTCACCTCCCCTATGGTGTACAGAAAGAATCCGATCAGGAGCGCGCTGACCACGGCTGCGGAGAGAGCCACGTCCGGCGCCTTCAGCAGGAACAAGGCAACGGTCAGCATGAGGTTGAGCAACGCAAATGCTATCACCGCCCGTATCAGGTTTTTTTGCTCCACTATCACGACGGCGAGGAGCATCATTGCGATGAACACGACTTCACGGATTATCCCGAGCATACATATCCACCTCTCCTTCTGGCTTTATGCCTGATTTGTGTGCGCCCCGTGCGATGGCGTGCGACACCATGGGATTTATCATCACGATGAGGAACATCAGCACCAGGAGTTTTATCTTCACCATGGTGGGGGCTGTGATGAGCAATGCGATGGCGATTAATATGCTCATTGCCCCGCCCGTGTCGCACTTCGTGGAGGCGTGCAGCCTCGTATAGACGTCCGGGAAGCGGAGGACTCCCAGGGCGCCAAGCGCCATGACGGCCGTGCCGACCGCCAGGAGCACGTATTCAATCATGTTCTGTCCTCCGTTCGAAGTGTTTGGCGAGGATGAGGCCGCCGACCGCGTTTACCATTATGAGGACGATGGCCAGGTCCAGCAGAAAATATTCCTCCAGCAATCCGGCCAGGATGGCTGTGACCACCACCGCCTTCGTGGTGATGGTGTTGAGGCCCACGATTCGATCCGGTGTGGTGGGGCCGGCGATGACCCGGTAGAAGAGGACCAGGCCGGTGCCGATGAGGACCAGCGTCGTCCATCCCAGCGGGTTTACCAGAAAATCTTCCCCAGCCATCTTTCAACATCTCCTTTGATTTCATCTCCCGCCCGTTCCATGTTCATGGTGTGCATGTATATCCAGTGGACGTAGAGAAATGTTCTGTCCATTCTCTTGTCTATATCTATCGTGAGGGTCCCGGGGGTCAGCGTTATCGAGTTGGCCAGCAGCGTGGTCCCGGCGTCGGAACGCAGGTCGGTCTCTATCCGGACGATCCCCGGGTTGATGTCCAGCAGAAGCGCGTGTCTGGCCACCCTGAAATTGGCTTCGATGAGCTGGTACACCATTATGAACACGTATTTTGGAAGGTGGATACAGGATAAATTGAAAATTTTCCGGAGGAGACCGCATTCTTCGCATCGCAGGTCATCCGTCAGGTTTTCGTACATGAACGAGGCGATAATCAATGAAATGATGCCGCTCAGGAGGACGCTCTGCCAGGAGAGGTCTCCGCTGACGATGAGCCAAAACATGAGGATCGCTATCCAGGAGATAACTATTTTTTCCGACTTTGGCAGCGTCCGGCGGTAGCGTCTCTCCTGTACGTACCTTTTCCTGACATCTTGGATTCTCTCCTTGAGGTAAAAGGGCATCCTGCTCATGTCCTGTTTTATATGGTGGGGCCGGGTTTATACTTTTTGGAATGCTGCCCGGGCGCCGTCAACATTTATATGGCCGTCCCTGTTTTTGAGCAGATGTCCTACCGCCTGCCCAGCAGCGAGGAAGTCGTCGTCGCCATATACAAGGCCCTGCACAAGCACGGCACCATCGACACGCAGCACCGGCTGCGGCAGGAGGTACTCAGGGAGCTCAGGGCGTGGGACACGTCCTACACGGTCAGCGAGGAGCGCGTCCGGGAGCTGGCCGCCAAAGCACATTTCGCCCGCGTTGACATTCATTCCCGCGAGGGGCACGGGCAGGCGCGGCGGTGCCCGGTCTGCGGGGGCGACCTGCAGCGGGTCAAAAACCTGTCGCTGTGGGGCAGGGAGGTCACCGTAGGGTACACCTGTGAGACCTGCTCGTACAAAGGGGGAGTGAAGCAGCGGGTACCCACCAGGTACGTGTTCCATCTGGACGAACACGGCCGAAAAACCGTATGACCAATCGTGTAATAAGCTAACACGATATTCGCGTTTCCCCTTAATATAAACGACGAAATACTTATATATTACATGGCTATTCGAGAAGCGAAACGTTTAAAAACTTTGGGGATACCATGTCACGTAATAAAAAAGTTGAGATAGATGAAATAGAACAGTGCCCTGAATGCGACTCCACGCGGCTGGTACAGGACTACCGGCGAGGAGAACTGGTATGCAAAGACTGCGGACTCGTCATCGACGACTCATACATCGACCCCGGTCCGGAATGGCGCGCCTTCGACCCCGAACAGCGGGAAAAACGGGCCCGCACCGGCGCCCCCATGAACTACGCCGTCCACGACAAGGGACTCTCCACCATGATCGGGTGGAAAAACAAGGACAGCTACGGCAAATCCATCCCCACCCGCAACCGCGCCCAGCTCTACCGGCTGCGCAAATGGCAGCGCCGCATCCGGGTTGGCAGCGCATCCGAGCGCAACCTTGCCTCGGCACTGTCAGAGCTCGACCGCATCTCATCCGACATGGGTCTCTCCCGCAACGTGAGAGAAGCAGCGGCGATGGTCTACCGGCGCGCGGTCGAGAAAAACCTGATCCGGGGTCGCTCCATCGAAGGTGTGACGGCTGCGGCGATCTATGCGGCCTGTCGCCAGTGCGGCGTCCCCCGAACGCTCGACGAGATCGCCGGCTCATCCAGGGTCGACCGCAAGGAAATCGGCCGCACCTACCGCTTCATCGCCCGCGAGCTCAAGCTCAAGCTCATGCCGACGTCGCCGCAGGACTACACGGCAAGGTTCTGCAGCAAGCTCTCGCTGAGCGAGGACATCAAGACCAAGGCCATGGAAATCCTCCAGCAGGCCGAAAACAAGGAGCTCACCTCCGGGCGCGGCCCCACCGGTGTATCAGCCGCGGCGATATACATCGCATCCATTTTGTGCGGCGAGCGGAAAACCCAGCGCGAGGTTGCAGATGTAGCGGGGGTCACCGAGGTCACTATCCGAAACCGCTACAAGGAACTGGCTGAAAAGCTCGACCTGGACATCGTCCTCTAATGCCCACCCGCTGGTACCGCGAGCGCAAAAACGAGCACTACTACAAAAAAGCAAAGCGGCAGGGCTACCGCGCCCGCTCGGCCTACAAGCTCCTCCAGATACAAAAAAAATACCAGGTTATCTCCCCGGGCGACATGGTCATCGACCTTGGCGCCGCGCCGGGTGGATGGAGCCAGGCCGCCGGCGAGCTCGCCGACAGGGTCATCGCGGTCGACCTGCAGCAGATGCAGCCCATAGACGGCGTGACCTTCATCCAGGGAGACATGACGGAGGAGGAAACCCTCAAGCGGCTCAGACGGCACGTCGACGAGGCCGATGTGGTCATATCCGACATGTCACCCGACCTGACGGGCAACTACACGATGGACCAGGCGCGGAGCGTCTGGCTGGCCTCCAACGCGTTCAAGGTCGCCCGGGAGATGCTCCGCCCCAATGGAAACTTTGTCTGCAAGGTGTTCATGGGCGAGGACTACGAGGACTTCCGCGAGGATGTACGCCAGGTGTTCAACATGGTCAAGCCGTTCACGCCGAAGGCGTCACGGAAAAGCAGCTCCGAAATCTATCTCGTGGCGAAGCAGTTCACAGGTTCTCGATAAGCCAGCGGGCCGTCATCCGGATCGCATCGGCGCTGTCATGCTCCGGCTGCCAGCCCCATTTTTTGAGCCGGTCGATGGCCAGCCGCATGACCTTGACGTCGCCCTTCCAGCCCCGGCCGCCGTCGACGCCGCCGGTGAACTCGTAGTCGGGCGAGAGCCCCATTTCGTCGGAGACGATGTCGGCGATGCCCCGGACGTCTATCCAGTCCTCAGAGCCGATGTTGAGAATGTTCACGCGGCCGCTGCCGTGTTCTATGCCGTGCAGCATCGCCTTGATGCAGTCGTCGATGTAGAGATATGATTTTTTCTGGCTTCCGTCCCCCAGGATTTCCAGCACGTCGGGATTGCGCTGCAGTTTCCGGATGAAGTCATAGGTGACACCGTGGGTGCTCCGCGGCCCGACGACGTTGGCGAAACGGTAGAGCGTGGCCTGCATGTCGAACGTGTAGCAGTATGAGTCGATGAGCGACTCAGCGGCGAGCTTGGAAGCGCCATAGAGCGAGATGGGGACGAGGGGGCCGTAGCTCTCCGGTGTCGGTATCTCGTCCGCCTCGCCGTAGACGGTGGATGAGGAGGTAAAGCCAAGCTGGTCGATGCCCTGCTTCCGCATTTCCTCCAGGAGATGGTAGGTCGCGAGGATGTTTTGCTCGAGGTGGACGTAGGTGTCCTCTGCCCCACGTCTGACATCCGGGTTGGCCGCGAGATGGTAGACGAGGTCGGTGCCCTTGACCGCCTTGCGGACATGGTTGGGGTTGAGCATGTCGCCCTCGACGAGGCGCAGGCCCCTCTCCAGGTTGTGCTCGATGAACTCCCGGCGCCCCGACGAAAAATTGTCGATGGTGACGACATCGTGGCCCTGCTCGAGCAGCGTGTCTATCAGATGGCTGCCGATGAACCCGGCGCCGCCGGTGACAAGTATCTGCATGGACGGCAATGCCCGGGCCGTATAAAAATGTTATACAAGCCCGGTGAGAAAGTTCAGGAATCCCAGCCACCAGAGAATCCAGAGCGTCGTGGTTATCAGGGAGCCAGCGAAGACGATGGAGATGGTCCGCTTGGCGCTGACCCCGAGCAGCCGGGCGATGATGGTGGTGCTGATGCCCCCGGTTCCCTGGAAGGGGATCATCATGAAGATGAGGAGGCTGAACGTGAGCAGGCGCTTTTTCCGGTATTTTTCCGCCCGGCGTTGCAGCGCCCGGTAGGCCCGGCGGAGCAGCCCGACGCGCGTGATGACGAACTCGGCGAACCACCAGCTGTAGGCGAGGATGGTGGCGCTGATGACGTCCATGATGACGATCATGCTCCAGACGGTCCATGCGGGCAGCGCCGGACCGACCACGTTGCCGCCCGCCCAGGAGAGCCAGGAGGGCAGCGACAGCCCCTCGCCCGATGAGAGCATGTAGGGTATGATGCTTTCCTTTCCGAATGGGGGGAAGAGATAGGCGACGGCGGAGACCCCGTATTTTTGGGCCTCGGCGCTCGGCAGGATTTCGAGGACGAGAGCGAAGTAGAGGGCGACGGTGAGCCACGGGATGATGAACACCAGGAACTTGTACAGGTACCCGAGGTTGTGCCAGATGCGGTGTACTCGCTCGTATGCCTCAGTCACCAGCCTCGGTATCCTCATGGTTTTCCGTCTCCAGCTCTGCATATGCTTTATCAAGAATCGTTTTCAGTGTCTGATATACCTCCTCCAGGCTGAGGCACCGCCCGGTGTACTCCTCCAGCAGACGCGCCATCTGGCTGGCCGTCCGGGCGAAGATGAGCCACAGTGCGAACAGCATCCCGTAGGCGAAGGCCACCAGGGCTGTCAGCAGGAGCAGGGTGTAGTTCATGGGACAAGTGAACACGCCACCGGGCTAAAAACGTTTGGGCTTTGAACCGGCATGACAAATATTTTTTAATCCGCGCTTGTTATAGTATCGGAGAGAAAACAATGGGAGACATACCCCGTGTACATCTTGTGGCCGTCATCGTGGCGCTGGTGTTTCTGGTCTCCGCCATGCCCGTCGTGCCTGCAGGCGCCGGCCGGCAGACCCGGATATATTTACCGCCGCCGCAGCAGGCTGACATGCCCCTGGAGGAGGCGATATGCCGCCGGATGTCCGTCCGGCAGTTTACCGACGGCCCGGTGTCCGAGCAGCAGCTTTCCACGGTGCTCTGGCATGCCTGGGGCGCCACCGAGACAGGCCGCGCCATCCATCCCGTTGCAGCCACGTACGGGCTGCACGTCTACGTGCTGTGGGAGGACGGCGTCTACCGGTACGACCCGGGCAATCATTCCCTCGAATTGTTCCGGCGGGGCGACTACCGCTGGCTGGGACAGTACGACACCGCCCCGGTCAAGCTGGGCATCGTCTGGGATATGGAGCGCTGCACGAGCAAAGCGGTTGCCGGGGCGAACGTCGGCCAGGTCGGACAGAACGTCTACTTTGCAGCTAATGCGCTCGGCCTGGGCACGGTGACAACGGCCAGCGAGGTCGGCCAGCTCCGGTTTATCGGGCTTCCCCTTCACGAGCAACCCATGGTCATCATGCCCCTGGGATACCCGGCGGAGCCATATGATTTCTCCTACGAGCCCCTGGCATCGTCGCTGCCCGTCCCGGCGAACTCTTCCATGTCGCTGTCCACGGCCATCGGGGAGCGCTCAGAGGCCGTTGCCTGGCAGGGCACGCTGACAGGGCGGGAGCAAACCCAGCTCGTCTGGTCGTCCTACGGCAGCTCGTACTACGTCGACATTGTCAACGACCGGCGCCATCGGACGGTCCCCAGCTCGCATGGCACCTATCCGCTGCGCATCCTGTGCTGCAACGCCACCGGGGTCTACGAATACCTGCCCGGGGAGCACTCCTTTGAGCCACAATGCACGGGGGACCGCCGGGCCGCGGTGGCGATCGCATCCCGCTTTTTTGTCTCCTCGGCGCCACTGGTCATCGTGCCGGTGTTGAACACCAGCATGGTCGACATGCGCTATCCCTGGCCCTGGCATTACGAGGCGGCGGCCGCCGGCTACACGGCGCTGCTGGAGGCCACGGCGTGGAATCTGTCCGGGAATCTCATCGCGGCGGTGGACGGCGAGGCGCTGCGCTCCGCGCTGTCCCTCGGCGAGGTATATCTGCCGTTGTACGTGGTGCCCGTGGGCAGACGAGCCGACAGCGCCGACGGTGCGCCGCCGTCCGTGGCCATCACCCGGCCGGAGGAGGGCTACCTCTATCTGTTCGGCCGGCAGGTCATGCCGGTGCAGGATACCGTCGTTGTCGGGTCGATGGACGTGGAGGCGACGGCGTCTGACGACTACGCGGTGCATGCCGTCCGCTTTTTTGTCGACGGTGCCGCTATCGGGTACAGCCATGATGCATCTCCATCGGTGATGCTGCCCGTCTCGGCTGTGCCGGCCCGGCGCGAGGTCACCGCTGTCGCGTATGATTATGCGGGCAACACCGCGCAGGCATCGTTCAGCTACCTGAAAATACTGTAACCCCGGGCTGCCGCGTGGCCATGTGGCTACCAGTCGTCGCGGGCGAACCGGGTGAGGTCGATGGTTCTCCAGTCGTCCTGGTCGTGGTGGCTGTCGTCGCCGATGGAGTAGTCGACGACCTTATAGACGTAGCGGTAGTTCATGCAGCTCCGGTACGGCGCCCATTCGTAGAACTCCTTGTTCCAGGGAAACCGGCTGTTTTCGTTGTCGATGCCCTCGAAGCCGTGGAGGCCCAGGGTGTGGCCGAGCTCGTGCATGAACACGCTGGCGAACGCCCGATGGTAGGTGCTGCCCTGCAGGAGGAACATGGGCGCCCAGTTTTTGACATATTGCCCGCCGATGACGTGCCCGTCGATGGCGAACGCGCAGCCGCCGGCCGGCCGATGGCCGATGTCGACCTGGCAGCAGATGAGCGCGTAGTGGAACACGCCGCGTTTCCATTCGCTGCCCGTGTAGGGAAAGTTGAGGAAGTATGTCTGCCGGGCGTGGCGCAGGTCGCCTCCGTCCATGTATTCCCGGTAGGGGATGAGGTCGCCTCCGCCGGCCATGTCGCCGTCGTCGATGTGGACGGTGATGTTGTGGCGGACGAATGCGTCGCGGAGCATGTGCTGCGATGTCTCGGGAAACGTGTACGGCTGGCTCCAGGCATGTTTTCCCTGCATGCCGTCGACCTCGATGAAGATGTCCTTTGCCCGGGGATTTGAGAGCCACTGCGAGGTGTTCCATTCCTGCACGTTTGTGAGGCCGTCCATGTCGGGGTCGAGCTCCATGTGTGCCTCCGCCGTCAGCGGGTCGTAGCCCCAGCGGTCCTCCCAGTCCGTGGGGACGCCGTCGCCGTCGAGGTCGATCCCGCCGAGGTCTTCGTCGAGCGGCAGGTTACGCTGTTGTTTTTCCCAGTAGGTGAGGCGGTCGGGGCCGCTGTCGTCGTCCTCCTGGTAGATGTCAAACCATATCTCGCAGTCCATCTGGTCCTCGTCGCCGTCGGCGAAGCCGGATGCATGGCCGGAGCCGTCCCCGTCGCCCAGGTAGTCGTCGCCGGTCCAGTCGCCGCTCCGGATGTCGTAGGACAGCGTGAGCGTTTTCGCTGTTTCGCCGTCGCCGTTGCATGGTGAGATGTCGCATTGCCGGTCCGCCAGGGCGTCCTGCTCCCAGAGCTGCAGTTCGACGGTCACCGCCTCGTCGGGGTCGTAGGAAATCGTTGAGCGGGCCGCCGGGTCCTCGAACCAGATATCCCGGCCGTGGTACACGCTTTTTCCTGCCGTCGGCGTGGCTGCGCCGTTGACGGCCACCGACAGGTACAGGTCGGGAACGTTCTCTGCAACGCTCATGGCTCTTACCCGGTGTACGTCGACGACGATGGTGGTGCTGTCCGGGGCGCCTGATGCCTCTAGAGCACGCCCGGGAGCGGTGTCGCGCAGGGAGATGACGGCGGGGGCTGCCACCAGGATGATGATAACGGCATAAGCAAGCAGCTGTCGCATGTGCTTGTAGCAGTCCGCGTTATAAGAATTTATTGCTTCCGTTATCAGATGCACGGCCCGAATGGTTAAATAGAATTACAGCCTTCGTTTAGGTGAACACCATGGGGGCAAGGGGCACCAGAGTTCGCCTCCACGCGATAGCTTTTTTGCCTTCTTGCCCTCGCCTTTCAGCCGGTCAACCCGAAGCAGATATATAAATTGTTCTGTAAAAACAAATTTGTCCCGCAGGGACAATCCCTTTGCAGACGATAATCGGGGCCGCATCCCTCCCGTACTGCCATCATGGGGGCTGCCGTTAATTTAAATACGGGATGCCTTTACCATTATGAAACTAGTGGTCGCTCTGGGCGGCAACGCACTCGTCAAACCCGGTCAGGAGGGCACCAGCGAGCAGCAGTTCGAGACCACCCGGCAGAGCGTCGAGGCCATCGTGCGCATGATAGAACACGGCCACGAGGTCGTCCTGACGCACGGCAACGGCCCCCAGGTCGGCTCCCTTTTACTCCAGCAGGAGATATCCAAGGAGGTGACCCCGCCGATGCCCCTCGACGTCTGCGGGGCGATGTCGCAGGGCCAGGTCGGCTACATGATAGCGCAGTGCATGACAGCGGCGCTGCACGACCGGCAGCTGGACAAGCAGGTGGCCACCGTGGTCACCCAGGTGCTCGTCGACGAGGACGACCCGGCCTTCGAGCATCCCACCAAGCCCGTGGGCCCCGTCTACCGCCATGACGACGCGCTCCGGCGTATCAAGGAGGGCTACCGGATGACGCAGCAGAAGGGCGGCTGGCGTATCGTGGTGCCCTCGCCCGACCCGCGCTCCATCCTGGAAAGCCCGGTTATCAAGCAGCTGATAGAGGCCGGCCACATCGTTGTTGCCGTGGGCGGCGGCGGTATCCCCGTGGTTGAGAGCGGCGGGGGCCTGCGGGGCGTCGAAGCCGTTATTGACAAGGACCTGGCCGCGGAGGAGCTGGCCAGCGAGATAGAGGCAGACGGGCTGCTCATCCTCACCGACGTCGAGGCGGTCTACGTCAACTACGGGGAAGACGACCAGCGCATGCTCGGTGAGGTCACGCTGGATGAAATAGAGCAACAGTACCATGACGGACAGTTTCCACCCGGTTCCATGGGGCCGAAGGTGCTGGCCGCCATCCGCTTCCTGCAGAACGGCGGCAAAACGGCCATCATCGCCTCGATAGACAACGCCTGGCAGGCCCTGCAGGGCAACGCGGGAACCCGTGTCGTCAGATAGTCCCGGCGAGCTTGCCGACGGCGACCTCGCGCTGCTCGCCGCTTTCCATATCTTTGACCATGACGGCCCCGCGCTCCCATTCGTCGTCGCCAACGATGACCACTCTGGTGGCGCCACGCCGGTCGGCATGCTGCAATGATTTTCCCATGCTCCTCCTTTTCAGGTCAAGCTCAACCTGCCTGCCGTTGTTGCGGAGCTGCATGGCGACCCGGGCGGCAGGCCGGCGCATGGCGTCGCTGACCGGCGCCACGTATACCAGGTCACGCTGCACCTCGACGTCCCGTCCCTCTGTTTCCCGGGCCAGCAGGATGCGGTCGAAGCCCAGGGCGAAGCCCGCCGTCGCCACGGGCTGGCCGCCGAGCAGGGGCACCAGGCGGTACTCGCCGCCCCCGCATATCTGTTTCTCGGCGCCCAGCGCGGGCGCGTCGATTTCGAACACGATGCCCGTGTAGTAGTCGAGGCCGCGGGCGATGGAGGTATCCAGGGTTGCCGACACGTCGAACACGTCCAGCCAGTCGAGCATCTCCCGAAGCCGGCCGGTCTGCTCCTCGCCAGCCAGGGATGCAACGTCTGCAAGGTCGCGGCACGCGAGAAACGACCGGAGCGTGTCTGACTGTTGCTGGTCGAGCATCGCTTCCAGCCCCTCGTCGTCGCGCTTGTCGATGAGGCGCATGACCTGGCTCTGCCGCTCGACGCCCATGTCGTCAAGCAGAAAACGCAAAAGCGAAAGGTCGCCGAGACGGAGCTCAATATCTTGGAGGCCTGATTCATACAACGCCTGGTAGGCAAGCGATACGAGCTCGGCAACGCCCTCGGGCGTGTCGGTGCCGATGAGCTCGCAGCCCATCTGCCAGAACTCCCGGTAGCGGCCCGCCTGCGGCCGGTCGTAGCGGTAGCAGGAGCCAAAATAGTAGAGCTTCAGGGGCTTGGGCTCCATCTGGAGCTGCTCGACATAGAAGCGCATGGCCGGCGCCGTCAGCTCCGGCCGGAGGGCAAGATGACGCCCGGACTTGTCCTCGAACTCGTAGGTTTCCTCGACGATGTCCTCGCCCGACTTCATGGTGAACAGCTCCATGTACTCGATGGCGGGGGTGGCTATCTCACGGTAGCCGTAGCGCTCAAACGCGCTGCGCATCGCCGCTTCGACGGTCCGCCGCTGCTCCATCTCATCCGGGGGGAAATCCCGTGTCCCCCGGGGCTTGCCTATCTCGGCCATGGCTGGATAGTGGCGCTGCGTTTATTATTGTTACTATCAGAACCTTTTTATGCCCATCTGAAATACACCTGCTATGAAGCTGAAACGGTGGGCCGTCCTGTTCCTCGGGCTCATAGCACCCTGGCTGGTCATCATCGCCGCCCTTGCAACGGAGACCTACACATCGGTATGGCTGTACGTCGGCCCACTGGCCTGGTTTTTCACCGCCGCGATGTTCATGCTCACGCTCATCGAATGAGCAAAGATTTTTAAAGAAATGCTCCTTAATGATATGAGATACTATGGCCATCATAGCGGGACTGTTTAACAAGTCAAAAAGGAGGGATGGAGACTATGTCGACCTGGCCGAGGAGGTCGAAGAACAGGACATGCCGGAGGCAAACAGCCATGTGAAGGTGGCGGAGCTCCAGGAGTACGACGACGTCAAAAACTTTACCGACTACATCTACGGCGGCAACATCCTCCTGCTGGACCTCACCCCGATTTCGTCGGATGACATGGAGCTCGAGCGGACGACCAACGAGCTGAAACGCGTGGTCAAGGACATCCAGGGGGACATCGCAGGCCTGGGACGGAACTGGCTCATCATTACGCCGGCCGGCGTCAAAATCGACCGAAAGAAGATGCGGGGTTCCTTCTAGCCCTGCAAAAACCCGCCTATCTCCCTGCTATCCAGCCATTCTTCTCTGCAGTTGCAGCTGACAGCCTCGAAGGCATCCCGTTTTCCCTGCAGCGTAAACTCCGCTATCGCCTCCAGCACCGCTGCGTCGCAGTCCCCACAGTTGTGCGCCCCGCGCTGTTTTCCCCCGGCCACGACGTCGCAGGTCAGCTGACCGCTGAATCGCTGTGACGCCTGCTTGAGGACCTCGGCGACGCTCCACAGCCACGGCGGACGGTACAGGCCGCGCTTCCAGAGATACTCGACCAGCGTGTTGCCATGTATGGCGACGGGGTTAAGCGACATGGCATGGCTGAGCCCGGCTGCCGCGTCCACGGTAGCCACGGCATCCTGGATGCCCTCCTCCTCCGTCAGAAACGGGGGCTTCAGCAACACGTAGGTTTTCACCTCGAAGCCCGCGCCACGTACATGCCCGGCGGCCTGCTCCCAGTCGGCAAGCGTGAAGCCCTTGTTGACGGCATACTCGAGCACCCGGTCGTTCGCCGACTCCAGTCCCATCGCCACCGACAGCGACTTCCCCGACGGCACCACGTCGGCAACGTCGTCAAGCCCCGGAACATACGACGGGCGGGTTTCAACGACCACCCTGTCAGCCTGCTCATAAAACGTCTGCAGCACCTGGCGCTGCACCCCGCCGGGCACCTCCCGCTCGTCCAAAAAGCTGCCCGAGGTAAAAATTTTAACAACGGGCTCGCCCTGGTAGCGCTCCGCCGCCATCTCCAGCTGTTCATGGAGCTGCGTTTCCCCCACGCCCGGGATGCTGTCCGCGTAGTAGCCGCACATGGTACATCCTGACCGGCGACTCCAGCGGCAGCCGCTGGTCTGCATGATGCACACGAACGCGTCGACGATCTCCCCGTGCAGCACGTCTTTTTCCGTCCACATGCGGGGCTGCGGGCTGCGACGACGCCTCGCCGGCCGATGCAGCGATTGGCAGAACTGCTCCAGGGCTTCCATACAGGCTGATGCCCCCGGCTGTTTATTATGTTTTCTCCATCCCGTCGGCAGCCCGGGTATACACATATAAACCCTCCGAGGGATATACAGGGAGAGGGAGCATACCGTGGAGATATGTATCATCTATGACTCCAAGTATGGCAACGGAAAAACAGCCGCCGAAATCCTGCAGCAGGCGCTGGAGGAAAAAGGGAACATGCCGTCGGTGCATCCCGTCCGCCAGGTGAAACCGGGAAGCTTCCCCCGGCGGACCTGTACGTGTTCGGCTCGCCCACCCATTTCGGCCGGTTCACCCGCCGGATGCAAAAATTCCTGAAAAAGCTGGCCGAGCATCAGATAGACGCCCGGTACGAGCTGATGACCACCTGCCTCGACCAGAGCACCCAGGCCCTTGACAAAATGGACGACATCCTCGCCTCGTCGTCGATGACCCGGGCCGCGGACGGCCTCAAAGTAATCGTCGAAGGCATGAAAGGCCCGCTCACGGACGGCTCCCGGCAGGACATCGCACGATTCGCTGACACACTCGCCGGGTAACAGCTCCCGGAGCATCCGGTAAACCACACTGAAAAACAGGCATACGCGACATGGCATTGGTCGCTGCAGCGGTCGGAGCCGGGGACCCTACAGTTCTCGCATCACAACGCTTTTACATCCCCCTGCGGCTGCAAACCCATGGACCACGTCGCCGTGAGCAAGTACCTGTCATACCGCCTCCGCCATCATCCCGAGGGGCTGGACATGGACAGCCGGGGCTACGCACCCGTCGGACAGGTCATCGAACGGCTCCGCGAGCGCTTCCCCGGCATCGACCGCCAGCGTCTCAGGCAGCTCGTGGACGACAGCGACCGCCAGCGCTTCGACATCAAGGATGACAAAATCAGGGCGCACTACGGGCATTCCATCCCCGTGAGCATCGACTGGCCGACCGCGGACGAGGTCGCGGTGCTCTATCATGGAACCACGCGGCAGGCGGCGCAGCCGATTCTCGGGGAGGGGCTGCAGCCCCGCGGCCGACAGATGGTTCACCTGTCAGCCACAAAAGAGGAGGCACGGCGGGTCGGCGAGCGCCACAGCACGCCGGTGGTGCTTTGTATCGATGCCGCGGCTGCCCGCCGACGGGGTGTCACGTTCTACCGGGCCACCGAGCTGGTATATCTCGCCGATGAGGTGCCCGCCTCGTGCATCTCCCGGATGGACTAAAAGCGGGTTTTCATATCTGTTTTTTTACCGCCTGGAACAGCTCGTCGACGTCGTCAAAAGTGGGGATGCCGATGTCCCAGCTTTTGTAGCCGTAGACTGGTTTGCCGTATTTTATGGCCATCGCCATCTCGGACAGCGTGCCGTGGCGGCCGTCGATCGCTATGACGAGGTCGCCGTTGAGCACCACCAGTGCGTTGCGGGCCTGCCCGATGCCGGTGACGATGACATGGTCGAGATACGGGTTGCCGTCTTCCCTGTTTTCCGTCGGAACGATGCCGATGGCCGTGCCGCCCGCCTCGCTGGCGCCTTTTGCTGCGGCTTCCATGACCCCACCGAGGCCGCCGGTGACCAGCACCGCTGGCAGCCCGGCGATGCGCCGTCCTATCTCCACTGCCTCGTTGTATACCTCGGGGCTGCACTGCCGCCCGCCGACCACGCTGACATACATGGCTCTACAACGTCCTCATGGTAAAAAGATTTCTGGGTATGTTGTTCTATAGGAAATATTTAGGAAACTTTTTATTATTTAATTGTATTATTATTTCATAAAATAATCATATAACATGCCTGCTAAAAACCGTATGACAACTATCCCAGTAAGCTGGAATACGAAACGAAAGCTTGAAAAGAAAAAGTTTGATATGGAAACTGAGATGGAAAGAAAACTTACGTGGGACGAATTTTTAGGAAAGTTAAATATTGTGACGGGATTGGCGAATAAAAATGATAAATAGAAAAAAGGGAATACTTTTTATAAAACTAAGCTTCCCCCCTCTTAATTTAAATAAGTCTAGGATAATAAAACAACAGATGCAATATCCTAAGATAGTTGCAGGTAATGTTATACTGATAAGCGAAGAGGAAAATGTCTGAAAATCAAAGCACCAAACAGGCTTTTTATCGTCTTTGCGAAAAACTTGATTTTAACGAAAATAATGGTTTGGTTGAAAATTTACAAACTGCTAGAGATGAATATCAAAAATATGTTTTTAAGCAAGCGAAAGATAAACTTGGAATAGATGCGATTTACTTTTTCCGCCCGGAGAGTGGCCCGACTGTTCCGTTGGTATATTTCCGCCGATTGGAATCTAAAGACCCCCAAAAATAGCGGAGTTGCATCGCCTGGTATGGAATCAAGGCCAAGCCCCTCTACTTTTTGTAGTTGTTCCAGAGAGTGTTTTAGTTTATAACGGCTATCTGCCTCCAAAAAAAATTTCTGAGGGACGATTAGACCCACAGGCCGGCTTTATTGAGGAATTAAGCATTTTTGTTGAAGCTGACAAAGAAATACAAAAAATTAGAGAGTATCATAGTTCAGAACTCCTATCAGGTAACTTTTGGCGGAAACACAGTAATAAATTTAAAGAGCATAAAAGAGTGTATAACACACTTTTAGCTAACCTTAATTTTATGAGGAAAAGACTAATTGATGAGGGCCTACCTCCTGAAATAACTCATAATCTGTTGCTCCGTTCTATTTTTATTCAATATTTACAAGATCGAAAAGACCAGGATGGATACAATGTTTTTCCTAAGAATTTCTTTAGCAAATACCTAGAAAATGCAAATTGTTTTGCTGATTTACTATCAGATAAAGCCGCCACATACCAATTGTTTCGAGATTTATATGCTAAATTCAATGGAGATATTTTTACTCTTGAGCCACACGAAGAAAGGGTTATTAATAAAAAACATCTTGTTTTGCTACAGGAATTATTAATAGGGGAAAAATACCTTGAGAGTGGCCAAATGGCTTTGTGGCCTCTATATTCATTTGACGTGATTCCTGTCGAGCTTATTTCAAATATATATCAACAATTCTTTTACCATGAGAATGGAGATAAAGAAGAAGCCAGAGGGACATATTATACGCCACATCATCTTGTAGCGTTCCTGATGGACGAAGTTCTTAAATGGGATGGAAAAGAGACCAACATAAAAATTCTTGATCCCTCATGTGGCTCTGGAATTTTCTTAGTAGAGGCATTTAGAAGACTTATACATAGATGGGTCCAGGCCCACAATGGCGAAAAACCAACAATTTCAGACCTAAAAGAGATACTTCACGAAAATATTTTTGGAGTTGATTTGAACAGAAAAGCGGTTCAAATAGCAGCATTTAGTCTTTATCTGACAATATGTGATTATCTTCGTCCACGCTATATCTGGACCCATGTAAAATTTGATTCATTAATTAATGAAAATGCGGGTGAAAATTTATTTGCCTTGGATTTTTTTGAGCGAAAGCAACCTTTTGTACAGCAAGAATATGATATCATAATTGGTAATCCGCCTTGGGAAAGTAACTTAACAGACCCAGCACAGAAATATCTGGAGAAAGGTAATAAACCTGTCGGGAATAAACAAATTTGTCAAGCATTTTTATGGAGGGTGGCAGATTTATGTAGCGATAATGGTAAAATTTGTATGTTCGTATCAAGCAAAAGTTTGCTTTTTAACATATCAAATCCTAATAAAAAATTCCGAGAAATGTTTTTCTCTTCATTTAATGTTAAAACCATTATCAATTTCTCTCTATTCAGACGTTTCTTATTTTCAAAGGCATCTGGCCCTGGAGCAGTCGTAATATTTGAGGTAACAAATCCCGGCGAGGAGACAATATTTTATTGCACCCCTAAACCAACTTATTCTCCCCAAGACGACTGGTCCTTAGTCATCGACCCTCATGATATAGCATACATCCCCCAGAAAGAGGCTAGGGACGTTGAGAATGATATTATTTGGAAGGTTGCGATGTGGGGGACACCAAGGGATTACGAATTGGTAAAGCGTCTCTCAGAAAATCCTACTTTAAAGAATATTTGTGACGAAAATAATTGGATAAATGCGGAGGGATTCAAAGTTGGTGATAGGAAATATTATGAGCCTGACCTATATGGTAAGCCATACGTTGCTGCAGAGGAATTAACGAGATTCGCCGTTAATGAGGAGAAACTACCCGCCAATAAAGAAAAGTATTATAATAGAAGTGCAAAGACTAAAAGGGAAATATTTGAAGCCCCCCATCTCCTCATAAAACAAAGCCCCAAAGCAGGGGAAGGACTAATCGCAGCTCTGTTGAAAAGAGATGCGGTATTCACCCAGTCAATATTGGGCATTCACGGAAAAAAAGAAGAAATTAATAAGCTAGCCGCTTGTTGCTTGGCAATCAATACGGATGTCCCACTCTACTATGGATTGATGACAAGCTCTAGTGTCTTGACAATTTAGTTTTTAGACAACATTTACATACTCCTTCGGTATC
>CAZQNC010000003.1:0-30813 GCA_964594625.1 uncultured Thermoplasmatales archaeon
ACGGGAGCTCTTTGCTGCCGAGGGTGATGGAGTTGATGAGAGACATGTCCCGCTGAGCCATCGTTTCGATGTCTATCGAGGCTTTTATCTGGGAGAACTGATTGGCGACGGTGTCCATGTGCTCCGCCTCCCGGTCCTTCATCCAGTTGGGGACGTAGTAGACCTGGACGAGGACGATGACTGCAACGAAAAGGCTTACCATGAGGATGGCCACCACGACGCCGACCTGCCCGCGCTCGTTTTTTCCCATCGGGGAAATAACCGTGCCTGGTTTAAATAAGTTTATGAAAAAATTTGTGCCGCTCTGTGGCCTGTTTTTTGGCTGTATGTTCATGTCTGCATCCTCCGCTTGTATATCACGAAGGCAGCGACAGCTGCGCCGCCAATGACCGCTATCGCGACAGCCACCATGAGCCATGGGACCTGGCCCCCGGCATCGCCTTCGTCGCCGCCGGCTACGGAAAACGGCATGGTTTCTTCGTTGTTGTCCTCGTTGGCTTCCTGTACCTCGTTGTCGGGGTCCACGACCGCTTTTATTGTATGGCTCTCGGCGGTGGCGTTGACGGCCTGCGTCCTGTTCGTCGATGCACCGGTCTCGATGGATGGCAGCTGGATGGAGGTTATCCATTCACCGTCGAGGTATATGTCAAGCGGGACGGCGCTCGCGTTCGCCGTTCCGGTGTTGGCGACGGTTATCGTGAACTGGACCGTGTCTCCAGCAACCGGTGATGCTGGCGACATGACTATATCGGTGACCGCGAGGTCGGGACGCTTCGGCTCCGGTGCCGCCACCTGGACGGCCATGCTGGTTTCATCGGTCATGCCGTCGCTGTCGGTCACGGCTAGCGTGACGGTATAGGTGTCGTCTGTGGTGTAGGTATGCACGGGGCTGGCCTGGGTGCTCGACGTGCCGTCACCGAAGCTCCATGTATACGCGGCGATGGAGCCGTCTGGATCGCTGCTTTCATCTGTGAAGGACACGGTCCTTCCGTCTGCGCTGTACGAAAAATCTGCGGATGGCGGCTGAGGCTCCGGGGGCGGGGGCGGCGGTGGTGCCTGCCCGGTGGTGAAGCTCCACGTCGACGAAGCCGGGCCGTCGGTAACGCCGTCGTCAGCCACCGCATACCATCGATAGGTGGTGCTGTAGGACAGGCTGCTCCACGTCACCGATGCGGTGCCGTCGCTGGCGACATCGGTGTCGGTATCGATGACGCTGCCGGTGGCGTCGTTGTAGAAGGTGACGGTCATGGCGTCGCCGTCCGGGTCTGAAACCCGGGCCTCTAGGGTCACATCGGTGGAGAGGCCGGTGGCGCCGTCCGCAGGGGATGGACCGGTCGGTTGCTCCGGTGGCTCGTTTGCTGCCACGGTAAGATGCTGGCTGCTGCTGTTTGTCGCTCCGTCATCGTCGGTCACGGTCAGCGTGACCTCGTAGGTGCCGTCCTCGCTGTAGGTATGAGACGGATTGGCCTCGCTGCTGATGGCGCCGTCGCCAAAAGTCCACTGCCATGCAGCGATGCTGCCGTCGGGGTCGCTGCTCCCGTCGGTGAACGACACGGCCTGCCCCGCGACGGGCTGCTCGGGTGATAATGAAAACGCTGCCACGGGCGGGGCGTTGTCCACCTCCACGGTGCCGCTGGATGTGTTTGACAGGCCGTCGTTGTCGGTGACGGTGAGGCTGACCTCGTAGGTGCCGGGGCCGGCGAAATGATGGCTTACCTGTTCGCCGTACAGGGTGCTGCCCTCGATGCTCCACGTGTAGCCGGTGAGCCAGCCGTCGGGGTCGTCGCTCCCGGCAGCCGAGAACACGACGGTCTCCCCGGACACTGGTGTACCGGGCTGCCAGGAGAAGGAGGCAACAGGGGGAACATCGGTCTCCGATGTCAGCACCACCGAGGTGCCTTCACGGTAGACGGGAATGATGCTGCCGTCGCCGTCGCCGGCCGCAAACGTGGCGTTGGCGATGGCGATGGCCGCAACGCTCTGGTTTTGCTTGGGAGCGAAGGTGACGTTTGCCAGGATGCCGCTGCCGTTCGCCGCGCCGCTCGGCGTGGTACCGACCAGGGTGAGCACACCGATGTCGTTGCGGACGGCGCCGGCCACCTGTACCAGGGTGCCACCGATGGAGCCGTTGCCGTAGCTCTGCACGCCCAGCCTATGGGCGTCATATGAGAGGTTGAGATTGAAACTGTCAAGGGTGCTGACGTTGGACAGGACCAGGGAGGCGGTGAACGTGTCGCTGGCGCTCTGCGGTGCCTCCACCGCAAGCACGGTTGGCGTCACGGTTATCGTGGTGCCGGTCCACGATGCCGACAGCTCCTGCTGCTGTCCGTCATGGACGGCGCTGAGGTTTCCCTGTACGGAAAGCCCGGCGGTGCCGGTGCCGATGCAGGAAAACGTGATCCGGGCGAGGTATCCCGAGCCGCTCGCCGTGGAATCGTTGAGCGTGTTCACCAGGCGCAGCGTTCCATCCTGGTTGTTGAAAGATACCGGTATCGTGGTTTCATCCACTGACCCCGGAGCCACCATGTCCAGCTCGAAAAGTGCGGGGTCGTAGCCGATGGAGTAGTTCGCAGCGTTGAAGTGTTCGAGGCCGGAGACGTTGACGGTCACGGTGACGCTGCGGCCGGTGACCGCCATCGAGGGCGCTGCAAGCGCCACGGTCGCGCTGTCCCCGGCCGTGGCCCCGGCTCCTCCTATACAGGGGGCGAGCAGGATGAGCGCCAGCAGCAGCCCTCGCTTGTTCATGTCAATCCGAGAATCATGTTGATAACGAGTGTCACGTCCGCGTTTGTAAGGGTGCCGTCGCCGTCGACGTCGGCGGGCGGCGGATAGCTGTATCCCAGCTCGCCCTGATGCTGGACGGCAAGCTGGATGGCGGTGATGTCCAGGGCATTTATGTGGCCGTCCATGGTGGCGTCGCCGCGCCGCCAGACGGATACCGCTCGCTCGAAAGAAAACGTGGTGCCGTATGCGTCGATGACGGTCAGTGTCACCGTGTGGCTGCCGGCCGTGTCGAAGGTATGGGTGACGTTGGCTCCGGTCGCCGGTGCCCCGCCGTCGAACGTCCATTCGCGGCTGACAATGGCGCCGTCGGAGGTGTCCGTGAACCAGGCGGTCTCGCCCTTGAACAGGAAGGCATGGGTGAAGTTGACGGTGACACGGGGAACGGTGGTAAACGTCCGCCCGGCGGATGTGGAGGTGTTCTGGCCGTCCGATGCAGTGACATGCCACGTGTAGTTCGTCCCGTAGTCGAGCGTGGGCGCGATGCTTGCCGTTCCGTTGGTGACCGTCCCGGCAGCTATGGCATCGCCGTTGAGATGGAATGTGACGGTTGCTGCGTCGCCATCGGGGTCGCTCACCGACGCGCGAAGCGAGGTGTCCAGCGGCACGGTGGCGTCCTCGGCGGGCGAGAGCAGGGTGACGGATGGCGGCTCGTTATCCTGGCTGCCGACGACAATGGTATCCGGTTCGCTGTATGCGATCCGGCCGGTGGCGCCGACCGCGATAGCCCGGTAGCTGTAGGTGCCCCGGGATAGACCGGTGACGGTGGCGTTGAAGATGCCGGTGGCGTTGACGCTACTGGTGTTTGTGGAATACCGCTGCTCTTTCTGGTATTCAAACCAGACGTAGCAGAAGGAGCTATCCCCGAGAGACGTCAGGTTTGCCTGGAAGGTCACGGTGCTGCCCGAGGCGACGGCGTCGGTCTCGCCGAGTGTCGGCGCCGCGGGGAGCGACATCATCTGGAAGGAGAGGTTGCTGCCGTAGGTGACGCCCTGGCTGTTGTTGATGACGGCGCGGTAGCGATAGCTGACGTTGCTCTGCAGCCCAGTGAGCACCTCGGTGACCGGTCCTGTCTCGTTCA
Organism: uncultured Thermoplasmatales archaeon; assembly: GCA_964594625.1. Lineage (GTDB taxonomy): Archaea > Thermoplasmatota > E2 > UBA202 > DSCA01 > CAZESS01. Next base: position 3,863 of record CAZQNC010000003.1, read on the forward strand.
CCGTCTGCTTTGGGGTCATATGGGTGAAATTGTCCTCATTTGAGCCGTACTCGAACCATGCCTCGCAGTGCGTTTCGCCGCCGAGGGTGGTCACGTTGGCCTGGAGAACGACGGCGTAGTCGACGGAGCCCGTCTCGATGGATGCTTTTTCGACGGCGGTGACAAAGTTCAGGCCCGTGCCGTAGGAGGTACCCTGGCTGTTCTCTGCGACGGCCCGGAAGCGATAGGCGGTGCCCGGCTGCAGCCCGGTGACGGTGACGTTGAACGTGCCCGGTGCGTCGAGCGACGCGTTGACCGTGGCGGAGCCGTAGGCCGTGGTGGTGCCGTATTCGAGCCAGACGGTGCAGCTCTGTGCGCCGCCGAGGTCGGTCACCTCGCCCCGCAGCGTCGCCGTGGTGCTGGTGACGTTTTCCTCGTTGACGGTCATGGTGACCACGGACGGGGAGACGAGGTGGGTGGTAAACGTCTTGTCGTCGCCGGCAACAGCCTGAGTTTCCGAGGCGCTGTTCTTCGCCACGGCCCGATAGTGATAGGTGGTATCCACGTCGAGGCCATCGATGGTTTCCGAAAATGTAACGGCGCTGCTCTTCGTTCTCTTCTCGGTGCTGCTGGCGTAGTCCTCCCAGTTGCCGTGCGATGCGCTGTCGTAGACGAACCAGACCTCGCAGGTTTTGGCGCCCGGTTCGCTCAGGTATCCGTTGAGCGTGGCGCTGTCGTAGCCGACGCTGCCCGCTTCCCTGGTGGACACCTCGGGGTCGGTCGGGTCGGTGGTGAACGTGCGGTCGTCGCCGGTGCTCTTTTTCTGGCTGTTTTCGGCGACGGCCCGGTAATAGTATTTTGTGTCAGGGTCAAGCCCTGATATCGATCTGGAAAACGAGCCGGTGCTGTCCTTCCATTTTTTTTCCGTGGTCGAACCATAGGATGTCGAGGTGCCGTACTGGAACCAGACCTGGCATTCGCCGGTGTCGCTGTCGCTCAGGTCGGTGAGCGTTCCCTTGAGCGTGGCGCTGCTGCTGTCCACGTTGCTGGCCGGGTCGGTGTCGACGTCGGGGGAGCCGACGAGCGAGAAGCTCAGGCTTTTCGATGAATCGGTGACGTCCAGCACGAAGGATTTCGCGTTGGTCTCCCCGCCATGGGTACAGGAGACCTCGATGGTGTCGCCGTCCTGGCAGTTCTCCAGGTTGAACAGGTCGGCCTGGTAGTAGCCGTTGCTCTCCGTGTAGACCACGAGCTCCGTCGACTTGTCGGTGTCGGTGACCGTCACCGCTACTCCGGATGGAAGAGCGTCACCATCGGAATCGGTAAGGGTTCCGGTGACCGGGAACGGCTGGTCAAGAGCGTATGCCGCGTCCAGCAATGGTATCAAGCTTGCGGTGAGCAACACCGCCACGAGTATACATTGTATTTTTTTCATTGGTTCACCTCTATGTGATACTGACCTGACTGGGCGACCCGCAATACGATGCAGTCGCCGGGGTATACCATAAAATCATACGAGGATGGGGAGACGCCGACCACGTAGCTGTCAAACGAACCACGCGACGTATTCCACCGGCTCACCACGCTGCCCTCCGGCATGACCTCGCTGCCTATCTGGTCGGCAAGCGTCGATGCTGTGATGCCGGTCACGTTGCTCCATATCATGTGGTTGACCACGTTGTTGCTGTTCTTGTAGAACCGGACGAGGCGGTTCGCAAGCCGGTAGGCCTGCTCCCTGAACGTGCCCGAGGCCGCCACGCGCAATACGACGGCGTCGTAGGGATGAATGGTGAAATCATACGAGGATGGGGAGACGCCGACCACGTAGCTGTCAAACGAACCACGCGACGTGTTCCACCGGCTCACCACGCTGCCCTCCGGCATCACGCCGCCGCCAATCTGACCGGCCAATGCCGACGCGGCGATGTTGTCGCCCAGCCAGGGAACGTAGTTGACCACGTTGTCCGCGTTTTTGACGATGTGGATGGTGGTGTCGACGGGCACCGTCTTGCTCATGCTGGCGTTTTCGCTGCCGTTGGCCACGGTGAGCGTCACGTTGTAGTAGTGGCCGATGGGGTAGACATGGGATGGATTGGTCATGTTGCTCGTGGCGCCGTCGCCGAACCGCCAGTGCCAGGTGGCCGCATGCGACGAGTTATCGTAAAAGGAGAGGGGCTCATCCGATACGGGATCCGCCCCATAGGTGAAATTGGCTGAGAGGAACACGCCGACCGATATGCGCTTCGACGTTGTGTTGACGGCGCCGTCGTCGTCGATGACCGTCAGGGTGACCGTATAGCTGCCGGTCTGGCTGTAGGAATGCGTCGGTGGCTGCTGTCCATATTGCACGGTGCCGTCACCGAAATCCCACGTCCAGTTGACGATGCTGCCGTCAGGGTCGGTCGAGTTATCCTCGACGCCAATGGCGCGGTCCATGGTGGTGTAATTGAAACCTGCCACGGGCGGCACGTTGGACACGGTGACGTTGTGCTGCTGGCTGTCCGACGCCCCGGCGTCATCGGTGACGGTCAGCATAACCTCGTAGGTGCCGTTGTCCGCGTAGGTATGCGAGGGAGCCATCCCGGTGCCGGTGGCGTTGTCCCCGAAATCCCACGTGTAGCTTTCAATGGTGCCGTCTGTGTCTGTGGAGCCTGAGGCGTTGAATAGCACGGCTTCAAGGGCGACAGGCGCCCCGGGGGTATAGGTGAACGAGGCCGTGGGAGGAACGTTTTCCACCTCGATGTATCTCGAGGCGGTGTCGGTGGCACCGTGGCTGTCGGTGACGGTCAACGTCACGGTATACGTGCCATCTGTCGCGTAGCTGTGGGATGGATGCTGCACGATGCTCGTGTTTCCGTCGCCGAAGCTCCACTGCCAGGCCGTGATGGTGCCGTCGCTGTCGGTGCTCGTGTCGGTGAATGTTATCACGTCGCTGCTGGTCGGCTGCCCCGGGCTGTAGGAAAAGTTTGCGGTGGGAAACGCCGTTATGGCGAACTGCCCATGAAACGTGTCGTTGTTCCCCTCGGTGTCGTTGGCGTGAATGGTGACATTGTACTTGCCGCGCTGGCTGTAGTTTCGCTCCAGGTAGTACAGCGATGAGGCGTTCATAGCTTTATATGCAATTGTTTGGTTTGCACGGGTCACCCGTATGGAGACATTCTGTACCGCCAGATTGTCCGATACGATACAGGAAACGTTGACCGTTTCGTTCGGCTGCTGCACCGCCGGCACGATGGAGAGATTGTCGAGCTGCGGCGGCGTGGTATCCACGACGGTGAACGTATGGCCGCGGGAGGTGTTGGTGTAGCCGTTGATGTCAACGCCCCATATGAAATACGTGTAGGTGCCGAGCGCCGGGAAGGTATGGTTGTAGCAGTAGATGCCGTTGTTGTCTGCGTCGATGTCGCAGCCGGTCATGCTCATGTTCATGGTGCTGCCGTTTGGCAGCGTCACGTTTGCACTCACCATATCAACCCTTACGTTGTCTGTCACGTTGGCGGATATGTTGACCGGAAAGCCGTACTGTTTTTCAGTCGGCGTGTCCCAGACGTCGTGTATTTCCGGCGGCGCCGCGGGGATGATGATCTCGAACGTGTATGGCTGACTATGGTTTGTGTTGTCGCTGGGGTCGGTCACCCATATGGTGTAGGTATAGTTGCCTTCCTCGCTATAGTTCGCGGTGTAATACCATGTCGTGGTGTTGCCGTATCGGTGCATGCTCTCGTTGCAGGCCATGCCGGGACCGTTTATGTTGACGCTTGCCGCGCTGACGGCGACGTCGTCGATGACTGTACAGGAGATGTTGACTTTGCCGTGCAGTTCCTGCGGGTTCGGAAACGCGGTGATGTTGGATATCATGGGAGACCGTATGTCCGTTATCTCTATCTGCCGGGTCATGGTCCCCGTGTCAAAGTCGTAGTCGGTGACGGTGAGCGTGATGTTGAACACGCCATCCTGCTGGTAGGCGTGCGAGGGATTGGACTGGGCCATGCCTCCGCTGACGGTTGCCCCGTCGCCGAAGCTCCAGTTCCACTGATATATCTCGTTTTCTGCATCCCGTGAATGGTCCGTAAACTGGATGCTTTCCCCGACAACGCCTGCCTGCGGCGTGAACGTAAAGTTGGCCGTCGGCGGGATGTTGGCAACAGCGAGGTCCATGGCTGCGGTGTCCCAGGCGCTGTCGTTGTCGGTGACGGTCAGGGCAACCGTGTAGTTTCCGTTGTCGGTGTAGTTGTGGCTCACAACATCCCCGTACGCCACGGTACCGTCTCCAAAGTCCCAGGTGTAGTTGACGATGGAGCCGTCGGTGTCCGTGGAACCCGAGCCGTCGAAGATGATGTCGTCCATGTCGGTCGGGCTGCTCGGGGATACGGTGAAACTGGCCGTCGGCTTGTGGGCAATGACGAACTTTTTTGTCTGGGAGGTTATCGTCTGATTGTTGGTATCGTGGGCCCACACCGTGTAGGTATACATGCCCTTCGCCGTCCAGCTCCGGTTGAAATGATACAGCGTGGTATCGCTGCCGTTGCGCAGGCTGTCATATATGTATGTGCCGTTCGGCTGGGTGACGTTCACCGTGGTATTGTCAACCTCTGCGGTGCTGGTGATGCGGCAGGAAATGTTGACAGCTCCCCCCGGTGCCTGTATCTGCGGAGCTGCCTGCGGATGAAAAATATTGATGCCCCGGTACTGTCGTATCAACGGGTACTCGTCCCGGGTTGATTCAGTTGCCGGCTCAATGGGGTACGGGCTGTCACCGATGCCGTCCTTATCGGCATCTGCTCCGGCGTAGTCATCCCAGTAATTGCCTTCGTTGAGCGTGGCGTTGTACCACTGGTTGTCGATACCGCCGTCGAATGCGTTCCCGCCGTTGTGGAGAAGATTATTGTGGAAAAAGATGTTTCCGTTACAGTATTTATCGAGTACAATGCCATCGTTGGTGGCATTGGTAATCTGGTTTTCTCTGACAATATTTTGGTCGGCGGACCCGAGTTTGAGGCCAAAGTAGTTTTCGTCGATGCGACAGTTGGTTATCAGACCGTTGGAGGTCCCGTCCATGAATATGCCGGCGCCCCCCGACCCGCTTCCCTGGATGGTGAAACCGGTTATTTCTACGCTGTCGACTTTGACGGTGATCACGTCTCCCTGGCCGCCGCCGTCTATGATGGTGCTCTCCCGGTCTTCCCCCAGCAGGGTTATCGGCTTTAAGATGGCAACGTTCTCGGAGTAGGTACCGGCACGGACGAGGATGGTGTCCCCGGGGTTGGCGTTGTCTATGGCGGTCTGGATATGCTGGTAGTCTCCGCCGCCCTGTATGTCGACCTCTATGACGGCGCCGCGGCTGGGAAGCGTAGTGTAGCTGCAGAGCAGGATACACACCAGTAGGAACGGAAGGAGCGCTCTTTTATACATGGTTGGTTCTATGAGGTGACCGGGGAGATAAGAGGCCGGATGTCTTCCTCTGAACTTGACCCGGCAAGGGTGTATGGGTCGCTCCAGTACCATTCGCTCCCGCTGGGAAGTTGGGATGCCGTCGGATAGCGTTCCTCGTAGTTCTGCCAGTAGTTGCCCTCTTTCTCCTCCGAGTCAATATTGTACCAGCTGTTGCCGCCGCCTTCGTCGTAGCCGAGGCTGGAGCTGAGCGGCGTGGTGTTGAAGAAGTTGTTGGAGAACACCTTGTTGTTTTTGCAGCCGCTGCCATAGATGTAGACGACGTGACAGCCGGTCGTATTGACCTGGACGGTGTTGGCCATGACGGTGTTGGCCGTTGACCCGTTGCAGATGAAGACGCCCCGGGTGCAGTTGGAGATGGTGTTGTCCTGCAGGATGTTGTTTGAGGACCCGTTCATGGTGATGGCGCGGGTGCTTTCGCTGATAACGTTTCTGTTCATTCTGCAGTCATCGGAGGCGGTAAGCAGGAGGGCCGCCCCGGTGTGCTCGGACACGGTGTTATCGTTTATGTAGGTGTCATCTGCGTTGATGAGGTGGATGCCCCGGTGGTTGGCGGTGAGATTGTTGTTGCTCATCACGTAGGACGAGCCCAGCCAGGAATTGTTGATGCGGATGCCGTCGGAGGTGTTATGCCAGTATATCGTGTTATGCTGGATGAGGGGTCTGTCCGAAGCGGCGGTTATCACGATGCCGTTATGGTTGAGCCACAGCGTGTTGTTCTCTATGATGACTTCCTTTGAGGTGGAGAGATAGATGCCGTCCTGCGTATTCGAGAAAATCTGGTTGCTGTGCTCTATCTGGTTGCCGTTTGAGCCGCTGAGGTATATGCCGTAGGCATTGTGGTGTACCATGTTGGTGTAGATGGCGTTTTCATGGGCGGACGAAAGAGACATACCTCGTTGGTTGTTGTACATGATGTTATCGTGGATGACGTTGCCGGTGGAGGATGTCAGCTGGATGGCGTTGTCGGTGTTGTTGTAGATGGTGTTGTCAAATATCTCGTTGTTGCCGTCGGTCGTGGGCTTGGAGTTCTCGAGATATATGCCGTGATTGCTGTTGTGGTAAATGGTGTTGTTTACCAAGGCGTTACCCGAGCCGCCGGAGGAAAGGAGATAGATGCCATGGGAGTTGTTGGTAAGCGTGTTGTGGCGAACATCGTTTTCGTCGGCTCCTGAGAGGTAGATGCCGCTCTGGGCGTTGGCGTGAACGATGTTGAGATGCAGGATGTTGTCGTGTGCACTCGAGAGCGATATGCCGGTTACGGTATTGTATGCGAGGTAGTTGCCGGTGACATTGTTTATGGTGGATGACTGGATGGTGACGCCTTTTGCGTTTCTGGCGATGCTGTTGTTGTATACCTGGTTCTGCGATGCGTAGTTGGCGATGGTGAGCCCGTTGTTGGTGCTGTTTGTTATGTCGTTATCGGTGAACTGGTTGAAGCTGCTCCTGTCGAAGCGTACGCCGTATGAGTTGTTGTATACCGTGTTGTTCCATACGGCGTTTTCGTCCGAGGATGAGAACAGTTTGATGCCGTGGTCGAGGTTGAACGAGACGTCGTTCTGACTGATGCTGTTGCCCCGTGACGCCCGAAGCGCGATGCCGTTTGCCCCGTTGCTGGTAACGGTGTTCCCGGTAACGTTGTTTGTTCCCGCGAAGCCCGACATGGACGCGTAGAGGTGAATGCCATCGGCCGTGTTGGCTTCCACGTGGTTGTCGAGAATGGTGTTGTCTTTTGAGGACTGGATGAAGATGCCGTATGAGTTATTGGTGACCGTATTGGAGGCGATAACGTTGTTGTTTGACGAGGTGCCGCATCGCATGCCCTCGCCGGAGTGGTTGTGTATGGTGTTGCCCTGTATGACGTTGCCGGTTGCCGACGAGAGATACATGCCTCTGGTGTTGTTGTGGAGGGTGTTGTATATCACGGCGTTGTCGCTGGTGTTATGCAGGTCGACGGCGTATCCGTTGTCGGAGACGGCGTTGTCCCGGATGGTGTTCGAGTGGGAGTATTGTTCGACGAAGATGCCCTTGGTGTTGCCCGTGATGGTGTTGTCGGTGACCAGGTTGCTGTTGGACACGTCGAGGTGGACGCCGTTGTCGTTGTTCTGGATGATATTGTTGTCTATCCCGTTTTTGTTGGTTGATGACACCAGCTGCACGCCGTCGCCGAGGTTGTCGATGATGGTGTTGTCCCGGATGGTGCTCCGCTCTCCGGACTCAAGGTATATGCCCCCGGTGTCCCCGTTGTCGTGGATGATGTTGTTGGTGATGGTTGCCAGGCTTGCCTGAATGAGATATATGCCGCAGTCGTTGCCGTAGATGTCGTTGTTCCGTATCTTGTTGCCGAGGCTCTGTGTGCCGTATATGCCGTAGAGGGCGCCGGTTATCGTGTTGTCCCGTATCGAGTTGTTGTGGGCGTTGGAGAATGATATGCCCATTTTTGAAAAGCTGCCGGTCAAGGTGGTGTTTTTGATGAGGCACTGGGTTGCACCCTCGAGGTATATGCCGTTTTGCGCACTGTTTCCCTGAACCGTGAAGTTCGTCATGGTGACCCAGTCGGAAAGGATTTGAACAACGTTTGTACCGCTGCCGGTGATGGTGGGGTTGTCGATGCCGACGAGGTTGACCGACCGGTCGATGACCACGTCTCCGTATATCTGTCCCGAGGAGCCGATGACGTTGACGGTGCCACCGGGCGGTACCGCGTTCACGCCTTCCTGGATGGTGGCGACATGGTCTGCGTCGTCCAGCCATCCCTCGGGCGGGTCGTTGTTGACCCAGACCTCGGTGGTGTAGCCGGCTCCTTCGGCCAGCCATGCGAGGATGTTCCGGAGGTAGTTGGTCCGGCTTGCCTGGGTGATGCTGTCTGAGTTGAGGTCGAATCCGAGGATGGTGCTCCTGTTTTCTCCCCGGGCTGCGTCGATGGCGTATTGGCCGGCGGGGATGCTCTGCTGCGACGCTGTGAGCGTGACGTCGTCGAGATAGTAGCCGTCGGCACGAACCATGTAGTCTGACTCAAGCCGCCAGAAAAATCGCACCCAGTCACCGACATAGGAGGAGACGTCGACAGAGTAGTGCGTCCAGCTTTGCTGTGAGCCAGTGAAGGTTGTGAGTTCATGCCAATTTCCGTCATCCACATACAGCGTGACAGTGTCAAACCCGTCCTCTATTTCGTACCAATGGTAAAACTCCAGCGTGGCACTGGACGCGTCTCTGAGATCGATGTAATCAGTTCGCAGAAAGCAGTCTGCATTATCGTTGTAACGGAAATCCGAGCCATCCATGTCCGTCCCGTAGCATCGGCTGCCGCTGTGGGCGTTGCCGTAGCCGGGTCCGCCCTGGCAGATGCCCCAGTCCCATTCATTTTGGTCTCCCCAGGTATCCCAGTTGGGGTCGGTTTCCATGTCCTCGTTGAGCAGCGTGACGGTTTGTTCCCCGGATGGCTCGAGCGAGTAGACGAACTCGGTGTCGGACTGCTTGTTGAGGTCGTACAGGTCAAGGGAGGAGGTGATGTTGAGCGTGGCGATGTCTATCTGGCCGGACGAGGTGTTGATGATACCGGTCAGCGTTCCGGTGTCCACATGGTAAGGCTCCCCGCCGAACTCGTCGTATCCGAGGCGGCCGGAGAAGGGAACGCCGTCGGAGTCATAGTGGATGCCCCCGGTGGGCTCTACCAGGCCGAGGACGTTGCCCAGCCATATCTCGTCCTCGTTGGCGCGGTTGCCCCAGTAGTCCTGGAGGTCGCGGGCGGTATAGGTGCCGCACATAAGCAATGTACCGGCCGTTATATTGCCCGTCAGATGCTCGGCTATCTCGTACACGTGGTCTGACACGTCATCGCCGCCCTCCGTCATAGGTGTGCTCCAGTAATTGGGATCGGTGTTGTACGGATACTGGTTGGCATCACCGCCGTCTCCGGGGAAGTCCCCGGTGCTCCAGACGATGATGTCAAACTCGTTGAGCACCGTTTCCGTTATGTTTTTGCCGCACATGTCCGCCGAGCTATACTGGGTGTCGTCGACGAACGTCCACTGGTCGATGGCCTTCCCCCACGAGTAGTCCGATTCGGGCATGATGTTCTGGCAGGCTGCCAGAAGCTGGTCTATCCCGCTGTCCCATCCTTCCGGGGTGTTGTCGACGAACAGGAACTTGGGGGATGACGACGACGCCGGCTCGGTTACCGTAATGTTTTTCTCGGCGGTCTGTGTTCCGCCGTCGTTGTCGGTGACGGTCATGGTGACCGTGTAGTTGCCGGCTGACCCATACTGGTGCTCCACTGATGAGCCAAACGCTGTGGGGCTGCCGTCGCCGAAGTCCCAGGACCAGTTCACGATGCTGCCGTCTTTATCATAGGAATAGGGCGACGCTCCATCAAATGTGACCGGGCTGGCAGTGGTGATGTTTGATTTGCTGGGTGAAAACCCGGCGATGGGCAGGATGTTTGGCACGGTAATCGTTGTTTCGAACGAGTTTATGCCGCCGTCTTCGTCGGTCACGATAAGCGTCACGGTGTACTGGCCGCTGCCATCGTAGACATGGGTGGGGTTGGCGCTCGAGGAGGTGTTGCCGTCGCCGAAGTTCCATTCGAAGGAGACGTTTGCGGTGTTGCCGTCGGGGTCTGTGACGTTGGCCACGAAGTTGATGGCGCCGTCGATGTCCTCGTTTTCTTCCCAGTTGAAGTCAACGGTGGGGAGCTGGTTGTCGGTGACATTGATTTCTCCGCTGTCTCCCGGAACACCGTGCGCGTGTGTCGTGTATCCGGTGTCTCCTTCGTCATCGGTGACGGTCAGATTTATCTGGTATGTCCCGTTGCTGTCGTATTTGTGGACCACTATTTTGCCTGACCCGGTTTCTCCGTCTCCGAATTCCCACTGATATCGGGCTATCTCGCCGCCGTCCGGGTCATAGCTTTCGCTGGCGTTGAACGAGATGATTTCCTGTGTTTTGGGGTTCCAGGGGGTATATGTAAAACGGGCGACCGGTGGCTCGGTGTGCAGGATGCCCTGCTGGAGGACGCCGCTCATGATGACGGCGTTGCTCGGCTGGTCGACGACCGCGATGGAAATTTGCCATCGGGCTATCTCGCCGAAGAGGCTGGTGCAGTTAACCGTGACGTAGTCCCCGACGTCCCAGCGGCCGTTGTCGTTTGTATCATGAAATATGGCGGCGAGCGCACTGCCCTGGAATATGTGCGTTTGGTTGTCCCCTTTTTTTATCATGACCTTCAGGTCTTCCAGGGGTATGGAGTCGCCGCCCCGGTTTTCAACGGTGGCAAAGCTGTTTTCGTCCATGGAGCCCACCATGTGCACGCTGGGGGCCGACGGCGAGGTGTCCATGGAGAGCACGTAGACGATCAGCGATGAAAAGATGATAACGGCGATGGCGAGCAGGAGTACGGTGCCTATGATTTCTGAGACACCTTCTTTTCCTTTTATTCTCCCTAGTATTTTTTCCATCATTTTTCTCATTCCTCCCAGGCTTAAATATTTTCTTATTTATTTCTTTCCTATATCGCTAACTTTTTGCTATCATTATCACGCTATACGATTACAACGTATTCCTAGTATATAAAGTTTGTCGAACAATTGGCGTTGGCTCTCAATTGAAAAGAAAAAGAGGGAAAATGGTTAGCCGTAGGTGACGAAGCAGGCATCCGCGTCGTAGTCGTCCGGCTGCCCCCATGTCTGGCCGCCGTCACCCGAGGTGTAAAAGGCGCCGTCGGCATACGGGTCGCCGCCGCCGACCGCCCATCCGGTGCCCCAGCCGGCCATGTCGCTGCCGTAGACAATGTAGTACGTCTGTCCCGGGGTCATGTCGACGTCCGGCAGGTCGAAGCCGGTCCACATGGTTTCGTAGCTCTCGCCGCTCAACGACCGTTCAACCGAGGTCAGGTCCGGGCCGTCCAGCTCCTCTCGTACCGAGATGGTCACGGTACGGTCCGGCTGCCAGGCCATCGCCCCCAGCTCGACCTTGGCCAGGCTGCTAACACCGGGTACGAACGACTGCGCGCACCACCGGGTGTCGTTCACCAGGAATCCATACCATTCCTCGACCTGGCGCTGGTCCACCGTGTGCCCGGAACCGGCCATGGTGACCGTCAGCGGCCGTGAATGGTCGCTTGTGGCGCCCTGTTCGTCCTCCGCCCGGACCGTGACGCGGTACGTGCCCTCCTGCTGCCATGCATGCTCGATGGTGACCGGCTCGCCGGACGGCTGCAGGCCGGTTGTCTCCGTGGCCCCGTCGCCCCAGTCCACGTGGTATCGGATGTCGTGTCCTTCCGGGTCGGATGCCGTCGTGGTATACGTGTAGGTGGTGGAGACGTTGCCGACGACCACGCCGTCGGGCGAATCGGGCGTCGACGGGGGCATCTCGACCTCTGTCAGCGTGAGCTCGCCGGGGTAGTCGTCAAAAATCTGAGGGTCCATGCCCGTCTCCCGTTCGATGATGTCCTCCGCGTAATAGAATGCTTCCTCCAGGGAGACCATGCCGTCGCCGTCGCTGTCGGCGTAGCCCTGCATGCCCTCTATGAGATAATGGGCAAAGTAGGAGCCGTACGAGGTGTCCTCCTCGGGCACCGAGGTGACCACGATGCGGTTGGTGCCCCGGAGCTCGCCGGCGAACTCGGTCGCCATGTCCACGCTGCCTGGATGCCGGGCAAATGAAAAGTTGTCGTCGAAGCCGCCGGAATGGCAGCTGTCCACGATGACGCCCAAACCCTGTGATTCCAGCCGGTTGAACATGACGTTGAACATGTCATCGGTCATGATCCCGAAGGGATTGGCCAGCGGCTCCCAGCTCCACGGGTTCTCAAAGGGAAGGAAGCCGTTGTAGGCCGCCAGCGCCTCGTCCATGCCGTCGTCCTCGTCGAACGGCGGCAGGTCCCAGAGGATGGGGAAGCCGTGCGTGGTCAGGTAGACCAGGGAGACGTCGTCCTCGTCCTCGTGCTCGTCCAGCCACCGGAAACCTTTGATGATGTTGGGCACCGTCGCGTTTTCCCGGGTGATGACCTTGATGTGATCCTCGTCCCAGTGCTCGGACACCGGCAGCATGTTCTGGAACCGTTCAACCTCCTCCAGCATGCTGTACCGGTCCATGTCCGGGTTGTTCTTGTAGACGCCCACGGCGACCATGAGCGCCCAGTACTCGGTGCCCTCGCCGCCTTCATCGGCCGGGGCTGCCGGCGCCTGTCCGTCGTCGCCCTTCGTGGTATCGCTGGTGTCCCGCACCATGTCCGGCCGCATGAGACCGGTCTGGACGGGCATGGCAAGCACCGCCGCCACGGCGATGCAGAGAACTATCAAGAGATGCTTTTTCATGCTGTCACCATCCGGCAAACGAACGCTCGTTTAAGAGGTTTCTGGTCACGCGGAGACCGTCATCTTTAATAAACGAGCGACATTTCACATCGATGGATATCGAAAAGGACGAGGACTTCGACGAATGGTACAACGAGGTCGTCGAGGCGGCCGAGCTGTGCGACAAACGCTACCCGGTCAAGGGCATGAACATCTGGCGCCCCTATGGCTGGCAGATAATGCGGAACATCGACGGGCGCATCCGGGCGGAGATGCGCCGCACCAGCCATGAGGAGGTCAACTTTCCGCTGCTGGTCCCCGAGACGCTTTTCCAGAAGGAGGCCGACCACATCAAGGGCTTCGGCTCCGAGGTGTTCTGGGTGACCCATGCCGGGGACAACGAGCTGGACGAACGCCTGCTGCTCCGCCCGACGTCGGAGACGGCGCTGTACACCACGTTCGCCCTGTGGATACGGAGCCACGCCGATTTGCCCCTCAAGACGTACCAGATCGTCAACACGTTCCGCTATGAGACCAAGATGACCAAGGCGTTCATCCGCGTCCGGGAGATACATTTCTTCGAGGCGCACACCTGCCACCGCGACTACGAGGCGGCCGAGATGCAGGTGGAGGAGGACCTGGACATCGCCGGGCGGTTTCTCGACGGATTATGCCTGCCCCATGTGGTGAGCCGGCGGCCCGACTGGGACAAGTTCGCCGGCGCCCATTACTCGATCGGCATCGACGTATTGATGCCCTCCCGGCGGGTATTGCAGGTGGCCTCGATACACCAGTACAGGGAAAACTTTTCCCGTCCCTTCGACATCACCTACGAGGACGAAGACGGCGAGCACCGGTACTGCCATCAGACCACGTACGGCATGTCGGAGCGCGTGCTGGGCGCCATCGTGGGGATGCACGGCGACGACAACGGCATCGCCCTGCCATCCGGCATCGCCCCCGTCCAGGTGGTCATCGTCCCCATCATCTTCAAGGATAAAAAAGAAAACGTGCTCGAGGAATGCCGCGCCGTCCAGCAGGAGCTCGAGGATATGGACGTCAGAGTGCATCTCGACATGCGGGACGAGACACCGGGCAGCAAGTTCTACGACTGGGAGCTCAAGGGCGTCCCGCTCCGCGTCGAGATCGGCCCCCGGGACATCAAAAACAACGTGGTGACCGTGGCCACCCGGGACGGCGAAAAGACACAGGTACCCCGAGACGAGCTCGACGGGCTGCCGGAGCGCCTGACGGCATATGACGAGCGTATCGCCGCAGCCGCCGCGGCGTTCATGGACGGCCACATCGCCCGGATCAGTCATCTCGACGCATGTGAGATCAGCGAGGGTATCATCGAGGTGCCCTGGTGCGGCAGCGAGCAATGCGGCCTGGACATGGAAGCGCAGACGGGCATGAAGTCGCTGGGCATCCCGATACCCGAGGCGGAATGCGAGGGATCCTGCGCCGTCTGCGACGAGGCGGCGCAGCACTGGCTCCGCCTGGCTAGGAGCTACTGACCGTCTGCTTGAGCGTCTTGATGGTTCCCGATGTCCGCAGCGTTGACAGGGTAAAATCGTTGGTGGTGCCGTTGAGCAGCCGGATGGTCTCCTCTTTCCGGGTATGCAGGCATCGGACGATGCCCAGGCTGCTGGTGTACACCGTCAGCCAGGGTGCCTCTCCGTCGTCGCGGAGCGCCCGGTAGGCGTTGTTGATGGCCCGGATGACGTCTCGCCGGGACGCGTCACCCTCAACGGAAAAAAGGATGTAGCGCTGCCGGCCCACCCGGTCCTTTATCATCTCAGAATTCTCCAAATTCTTCCTGGAGGTCTATGACCAGCTCCCGGAGCATGTCCTCGAAAATCGTGTTGCGGTATTCCCGGGTGCCAGCCTGGGTGTTGGCTCTGGCGATGAACTCGCTCCCCTCCTTGACGATCTCTATCCGGCAGAGTTCCTCTTCTACAGTAACCATATTTTCACTGTGGGTATGGTAGTATCTTATTTATGTTTTTTGCCCTCGTCCCTGAGGTACTGTTCCACCATTTCGATGGCGCACAGGCTGCCGCACATGGAGCAGGAGCGGGGGTCCTCGGTCGGGGTGCGGCGCTGCCGGTAGTGCTTGGCTCGCTCGGGGTCGATGCACAGGTCGAACATCCTGTCCCAGTCGAGCTCGTTGCGGGCCCGGGAAAACGTGAAATCGACGTCCCGGTCGATGCCCCGGGCGAGGTTGGCCGCATGCGCGGCGATGCGGGAGGCGATGACGCCCTGTCGGACGTCGTCCACGTCGGGCAGCGAGAGATGCTCCGCGGGGGTGACGTAGCACAGGAAGTCGGCGCCGTGGTAGCCGGCGATGGCGCCGCCGATGCCGCCGACGAAATGGTCGTAGCCGGGCGCGATGTCCGTCACGAGCGGACCGAGCACGAAATAGGGTGCATCGCCGGTCACGGACTTCATCACCCGGATGTTGGGCTCGATGTCGCAGAGCGGCATATGACCGGGCCCTTCGACCATGCTCTGCACGCCGGCCTCGCGGGCGCGCTCGATGAGCTCGCCGATGATGAGCAGCTCCTGGAACTTCGCCCGGTCGTTGGAGTCGTGCAGGGCGCCGGAGCGCATGCCGTCGCCCAGGCTCAAGGTGAGGTCGTGCTCCTCGGCGATTTCGAGCAGGTAGTCGAACTCCTCGTACAGCGGGTTTTCCATCTCGTTATGCAATATCCATGCCATGTGGAAGGCGCCGCCCCGGCTCACCATGGGTATGAGGCGATGCTGCCGCCTGAGGCGTTCCACGCTCTGCCGGGTGACGCCGACGTGGGCCACGGTGAAGTCAACGCCCTGCTCGGCCTGCCGGCGGAACGCGTTGAATATGTCATCGGAGGTCATGTCCACGATGGCCCCCCGGCGGTCGATGGCGTCTAGGGCGGCCTGGTAGACGGGCACCGTGCCAAATGGAACGTTAACGAGGTCGAGCAGCCTGCGCCGCAGGGCGTCGAGGTCGCCGCCGGTGGACAGGTCCATGATCGCATCTGCCTTGACATCGATGGCGGCCCGGGCTTTTTCAGTTTCCTCGTCGGGCTCGCAGTGCTCACGGCTGGTGCCAATGTTGGCGTTGACCTTGACGCGCAGTCCTTCGCCGATGCCCAGCGGGCAGGGTGCATGCGCCGGGTTGCAGGGGATCACGATGGTGCCGGCCGCCACCCGCCGCCGGACCATATCTGGATCGAGTTGCTCCGCTCTAGCGACGGCTGTGATTTCGTCGGTGACAACGCCGCGCTGGGCTTCCTGCATGATGGTCATGGTGTGTGTGCCATACCCTCTTTCCTTCTAATAGTTTTCGCTCCCTCCAGGGTGCCCACGATGACCGTGGAGGCGAGGTCGAGAAAGAGGCCGTGCTCGACCACGCCGGGTATCCCGCTGAGAGCTGTTGCGATGCCGTTGAGGTCGCCGAGCGCCTGGTAGCCGCAGTCGAGAACACGGTTGCCGTTGTCCGTGGTGAAGTCTGCTCGCAGGCGGGGTTCCAGGCCGTGTTCCTTCAGCCGGGCGGCCACGCTTTTCCATCCATACGGTATGACCTCGACGGGCAGGGGAAACGAAAATGTCTCGACAAGCTTGGATTCGTCGACGACGATGATTTCCCGCCGCGTGCGGTCGGCTACCATCTTTTCCCGGAGCAGGGCCCCGCCGCCTCCCTTGATGAGCTGCAATGACGGGTCGACCTGGTCGGCGCCGTCGATGGTCACGTCGATGGGTTGGTCGTCGAGCTCCTGGAGCGGGATATCCGCCCGCCGGGCCCGTTGCTCCGTCTCCTTTGAGGTGGCAACGCCGACGATGTCGAGGTCGTGCTGCACGAGCTCGCCGAGCCGTTCGATTGCATAGCGGACGGTTGAACCGGTGCCCAGGCCGACGCGCATGCCGTTTTCGATGTGGCGGACGGCTTCCTGTGACGCGATGCGCTTGAGGTTCTCCATGACAGGGAAAGCCCGCCGATTTTAAAAACGTTGGCAGCAGGGACATGTATATTTCATCGTCTCCGTGGCGGTCAACGCGTTTCCGGAGATGCCGGTGGCGGACGAGCTGCGGCGTGAACGGTGAACAAAGCATTTATAGCCCCGTTTCTATCATCCACGGGAGTGAGGAGTAGGTGCGCGGCTCACGGCTTCGTGCTGAGGAAACTCCTCCCTCGTTCCCGAACCAGGTGTGTAACAGCCGGGGCGAGAGTCCCGTATGGGGGAGCAGAAACGACACAGCCCGCCGCGAGGATGACTCCCGCGGGGATGACGCTGCGGCGGGATCTGGTGAAACGGCCCCCATCCTGGAGCAAGTCCAAATACCGGGATCGGTTGTTCGGGACCGCTCGGAGGTGGGACGCCAAGGTGAATGCCGCCTAGAACAGAAGGAGGGTTACGGCCTACACCTCACTCCCTTTCACGTTTACGACATTTTTTTATAGTAGGCACGCCATGGATGAGGTATGGAAACAATGAAATATGTCGCGCTGGCCGTCATGGCCGCGCTTGTTACGACCGCTGTATTGGCCGGCTGCCTGGAGGGCGATGAGGGCACGGCGGCGAAGACCAGCCTGACTGAGATACGGGTGGCGGACATGCCCACCGATGATTTTCTGCATGTCAACGTGTCGTTTACCGAGGTATTGCTGCATAGCGATGAAGCGGGCTGGCAGACCATCGAAGCCGACAAGACCGTCGACCTGCTGTATCTGCATGAAAACAATCTCAGCGAGCAGCTCGGCATCGAGGAGATAGCGATGGCCGATTACACCAGGCTGTGGCTGGTGGTGGACAACGCCACCGGGGTCCTGGCCGATACAGGCGAGACGGTGTACTTTGACGTTCCCTCCGGCACATTGAAGATTCAGCATCTGTTCGCATTGCAGGAGGGCAACAACTCCATCACGCTGGATATCGACCTCGACCGCTCCATCTTTGCCCTGGGCGACATGTACAAGCTGCTGCCCGTCATCAGCGGCCTCAACGTGAGCTATGCCAACGGCACCCAGATACATATCCGCGACCGAGACCGTGTCCAGAACATGACCCGCAACCGCCCGCCGGTGGTCGACATCGTGGCCAACGGCACCCGGGGCAGCCATCTGAACGCCGCGGTCAACCAGACGATAACGTTCAATGCAGGGGAAAGCTTCGACGTCGACAACGACAGCCTGACCTTTGAATGGGATTTCGACGGCGGCAGCACCGCATCCGGTGCGATGGTCGAGCATAGCTTCAACGAGGCGGGTGCCTACCGCGTCACCCTTACGGTCAGCGACGGGGAGAACAGCAGCACCGGCCATCTCACGGTGACGGTCAGGCAGGGCGGCAACGGCCGCGGCCCATAAGCGTCCGGGCGAGGTAACAGACGTTAAACGCAAACGTTATAGCCTGCCCTTTCCATTCCGCATTGATACCATGAAAGCAAAAGCAGCCGCTCTGGCCGTACTCGCGATGTTTATCCTGAACGGGTTCCTGCTCGTGCTGCCCGCCACCATGCATGATGGAGGGATGGCAACGCAATGCGATACCGGCGACGACGGCAATGAAGCACCGGCAACGACGGACGGCGCCTTTGGCATACAGTGGCAGAAAAATTACGGTCCGTGGCACCAGTGGTCTGCACGTTACGAGGGACCGCAGCCCGTGGGCGACGCGGACAACGACGGCGACAACGAGCTGCTCATCGGCGGACGTGACCCCTTCATGCGGGTCATGAAGTACGACGAGACGGCGGGAACCTATTACGAGCAGCAGAAAATCGTGGATCCGGTGGTCGGCATCGGTTACAGCGTCTGGCTGGAACTCTTCGGCGACTATCACCGGATATCGCAGCCCTTCGGCTCCGCCACGGGCTTCTCCATCGCCGACATCGACAACGACGGCGACAACGAGATCGGGGTGGCCTGGGGCAACCATTTCTCCGCCTTTAAGTGGAACGGCCGCCGCTACGCCCTGATGGGCCGGTACATCGTGGTCAACGAAAACGACGGGCAGTCCGGCACCACCCTGGACTGCGTGGTCGGCGACTACGACAACGACGGCGACAACGAGGTCATCGTGACCGGCGGCTACCGCAACGTACCCGAGGTCATCGCCCTCAAATGGGACGGCGAGGCGTTCGTCGAGGAGGCCACATGGAGCGACCCGGACGGCGGTTCGGTGTATTTCCCGTGGATAGCCGACGTTGACGAGGACGGCGACAACGAGGTCATCATCGGGCCCGGCAACAAACTGGTCGTGCTGGAGTGGAACGGCGAGGCATTCGAGTCCACGGTCATCCATGAATACAGCCGGAGGACGCAGGTATTTGGATGCGTTGGAAAGGACGGCACCGGCGACGGCGCATCGGAGATTCACGTGACCTTCTATACTCCCGAACTTGAGATTTTCAAATGGAACGGCACCGCCTACGAACGGACCTTCCGCCATACCTGGGAGGGCGAAGATGCGACCATCGAGGCTATCGACGTCGGCGACGTCGACGGTGACGGCACCGCGGAGGTCTGCGTGGGCACCGACCACGTGCACATCCTGGAATGGAACGGCGAAACCTACGAGGAGGAACACGTCATCGAGGACACCTACGGGATGCTCGCCGTTACATGCGTCGGCGACTTCGACAACGACGGCATGATAGAAATCAACGCCGGCGCGGTGGGAAACGTCGGCGACGACGGCTACATGTCCTGGATCTTCAAGTACGGCCTGTAGCCCTCTTTTTCCTTTTTTATATTTCTCTGTCTTTCCCCACGGTGAGCGCCTTAAAATGGTCCATGCCCTCCCGGGCGCCGCGGGCCAGGACGACGTCGTCGGGCTGCAATGCAGTATGCTTATCCACGTCGTAGGTCCATCTGCCGTCCCGTTTGAGCGCGATGACCCACATGCCGGTTTCGGAGGCCAGCTCGATGTCTCCCAGCGACCGGCCGGCAAGCACCGATGACGGGTCGATGGACGCGCGGACGAACACCTCGTTGGACTCCATGATGCTCTCCCGGACGATGGGATGCAGCTCGACGTCGCGGAGCTGCACGTCGGCGATCTCCCGGGCGCCGTCGGCTATCATCTCGGAGCACATGGCCAGCTGTATCATGACCAGGGCCTCGTTGACCTGCAGCTCGTCGGTTTTGACATCCCGGATGGCCAGCCGCTGGAAGTCGTCGTTGAGGTCGTCGATGAACTCCTCCATCTCGTAGACCTCCTCCGCCAGGTCGCGGTTGTCGTAGATGACCGAGGAATAGGCGAGGTCGACCATGAAAGCGGCTCGCTCCTTCATGTCCCGGAGCATCTCCTGCGCCTCCCGTTCGCTCATTCCAGCACCTCCTCGTTTCCCTGGAAAAAGTCGTCGAGCTGCTCCAGTCCCTCCTCGGGGCCGACGCCGATGACCATGTCGCCCGGTTGAAGCGTGACGGTTTCGGGCGTGTACAGCCAGCGTTTGCCCCGGCGGAGCGCCACGATGCGGACGCCTGTCTCCGAGGCAACGTGGAGATCGGGGATGCGGTGGCCGACCGCCGCCGATTCAGATGTGATGGTCATCTTTTTTATCATCTCGGCTGACTCGCTGAGCAGCCGGGGGAGCAGCGGGCTCTGGAGCTTGACGGACAGCAATTTGACGATGTCCCCCGCCGCGTCGGATATCGAGGTGGCGGCTTCGCTCATCTGCAGGATGCCAGCCAGCTGCTCCGCGTCCTCCTTGTCACGGGCGGCCAGCATGGCCATGATGCGCATGTGGTAGTTGAGCTTGTCCATCTGCACTTCGAGGTATTTGACCTCCTCGGCGATTTCCTCGCTGTTGAACAAAATGGCGGAGTAGGCGAGGTCGATCATGAGCTCGGAGATGTTTTTCATCTCCACCAGCAGTTCCTTGATGCTGGTCGGCTCGTACTCGATTTCCTCGAACTCGGCTTCCTTCCACCGGGACCGTTTCATCGTCTCCAAATAAACCGGCATCGTTTAAATAAGTGTCGCATGGCAGCCCGGCGTACGGAACCATCAACATGGGGGCATCATGCGACTGTTCCAAGAATGAATCCCAGGAGTGCAAAGCCGCTGGTATACAACAAAATCTGTACTGATATGCCGATGTTACCGATGTCTTTGAGCGGGAGAAGAATGGCAAGCGCAAAGAGGACGGCGGCGGGGACGATAACGACGACATACCACACGCTCAGGGCGTTCCACCAGTACGGGAGAGGCAACAGGGCAACCGCTGCAGCGATGCATAAGCATCCAACATAGAGAGCGTTTTTTCTGCCAATCGTCATGGGCAACGTCACCCGGTGTACGCTATCGCCTTTCACATCTTTAACGTCCATACATATTTCTCGTCCCAGCATGATGAAAAAGGCCATACCCGCCAGGAGGAGCGTATCGTATACGTTGCCGACGGCTGCTCCCCCTAACGCCAGGGCCATAGCTATGATAAACGCCGTGAGCATGTTCCCGATAAACCCGACATCCTTGTAGTATGTCTCGTACACCATCATCAACACGAGTCCGGCCACGACTATCCCAAAACACGTGACGTTGATGGCCAGGGAGAGCACGACCGCGATAGCGAAAGACACATACGAGAACCGTAACGCTTCCCCGGGGGACAGTCTCCCGGATGGGAGCGGCCTGTCCGGATGCGCGATGCGGTCAATCTCCCGGTCAAAATAGTCATTGACGGCCATTGCCCCCGCGGTCATGAGAAAAACAACGACCATTGCCACGAGCAACCCGGCCGTATCAAACTGGTAGCCGCCGACAATCCCGCCGGCAAACACCGCGAGAGCCGCCAAAAAAACATAAAGGGGCCTCATCAGTTCGAGATAGCCCGCTGCTTTATGCAGAACCAGACGCCTGTCCACAGCAGACAAACACACCGCCATATTTATACCACATGATGGCGTGCACCGCGGAGCCCACCGGCGGCATATGGCATACACCGCAAGCAGCGCCAGCTACCCGGAGCGCCCGAGGACATGGAGCAGTTCCTGGACGGCGCGGAGACGGGCGGCACAGCCGGGATGGCGCTCCAGCATCCCGGCGACCAGCCGCCGGGCCTCGGAGACCTCCCGGCTATAATTATGGGTCCAGATGTCGACGATTTCCGGTTCGAGGGCTGCCGCCACCTCGCCGGGCAGATAGCTGAGGTTGAGCCACAGCTGCATGACGGCCAGGGCGTCCATCTGTATCTCCATGTCCGTCAGCGTGAGCAGGTCGATTGCCTCGTCATGGCGCCCCTCGTCGAGCAGGTGCAGCGCCTGCCGCTCTGCCGCTGCGACCTCGTCGATGAAGCGCTGCTCGGGCCCGGCGTACATCTGGCTGAGGTTCCCGTGGCCGTAGCGCTGGAGGAGCTGCACGGCCACCCGGTGTGCTTCGCCGGTTTCATATGGGTCGTAGATGTCCCGGTCGGCGATGTGAACGGGGACGTAGATGGCGCTGCACTGGGTGGGGGCAAACCAGAGGCTGCTCATCGTCGCCGGGTGGCGCTGCTGGAGGCGGTAGACCGTGGCTGCCTCGTAGCCGCCCTGGCACATGCCCCGGAGGCCGTGCAGGTCGCCGGCGTGCAGCCGCGACCAGGTGAACATGTCCCGGACGGTGATGTCGTTCTGCCGGGCGGTGATGTATTCCATGACCATGTTCTCCCAGGCGTGGTATTTGTAGCACATGGACAGCGATGCCGTGCCGGCGCTGGCGTTGTGCACCTCGATGTAGTAGCTGCTGGCCGGGGCGCCGTCGCCCTCCGGGATGATGCGTGGTGTGCCATATGGCAGCGCGCGTACGGTGACCGCTGCCTCGCTGGTATCGATGATGCGGATGCCGCCGAGGCTGCCCAGCCGGACTATGTCTCCTGCAGCGACGCTGCCCTGGAACGTTGTGTTGAACGACGGGGCGACGAGCAGCGGATACATGAGATGGATGTCCCAGAGCATTTTGGGATAGTTGGACTGCACCGCCACGCTGTCGACATGCTGTACCTGGTAGCTGTAGGCGTCCGCCTCGACGATTGCCGCAGCGTGGGGTGAGGCGACGAAGATGTTTTCGGGCACGGCGGTGCAGTGCAATCGGCCGACGGCGTCCTCGGTGAGCAGGCGGACTGCCTCGTCCAGCGTGCCGGCGGATTGGGCGGCGTAGCGCATCCAGTCGAAGTCGTCCCAGGCATGCCTCGTCGGGTTGACCCGCATGCTCAGGGTGTCCGCGTCGCCATAGGCCAGGCCTGCGTCGGTGAGCAGCATGCCGGGCTTGGTGATGTTGGGCGGCACGTCGCCGGCGGAGGTGGTCCCGATGAAGCGGTGTTCCACCGTGAAATGCATGGGCAGCCCGGTCCAGGGATGACGGTAGGTGTACTCGTAGCCCGCGGGGATGCTGCAGAGCACCTGGTAGCCCGGGCGCGACGGGTCCCTGACCTTGAGGAGCAGGCTGCAGGTATCCCGGGTGGCCTCGCCGACGGCGACGATGTCCTTGCACCCGGAGCTATCCTGGCTCCACATGGCGGCGTCCGTCTTGACAGCGACGTCCCGCGCCGGCTCCGTCGCCCGGTCATCATTGTGCCCGTTATACGTGCCGGATGGCAATTGGCCGGCCAGCGGCGCCATGATGATGAGCAATGCAATGCCTGCTGCGGCGAGATATCGTGCCTCCATGTCGGTTTATATCCGCGTGGCTATAAAAAATGTGTGCCAGCCGGCGGGTAAACCGGGCAATGTTTTAAATACCGGCTGCTATACCATGCCGAGGTGAACACGGTGATCAAGGCCTACATCATGATATTGGTCTACGTCGGCAAGCTCGAAGCGGTGCTCAGCAAGCTGCGAGGCATCGAAAACATCGAGAGCATCGCGGTGACCGCGGGCGACTACGACGTCATCGTCAAGGTCGCCGTCGACAGCCTGGAGGAACTGATGGAGACCACGGACCGCATCCAGCTCGTCGGCAACATCAAACGGACGACGACCACGGTCATCGAGAAAGAGATAACAGCATGAGACTGCGGATACGCAAAAAATATCTGTTCTACGCGCTGGTCGTCGCCTCCTCGGTGCTCGGCGCGGTCACCGCCTCCATCGACAGCGTCATCTCCCATTTCCATGTCACCAACAGCTGGGTGTTCGGCGTGAGCGCCATGCTGGTGGGCACCCTGGTAACGGCGGCCATCGCGCTGGTATTGTCGCTGCCCCTGGGCAAGCGGAGCCTGGGCGCCCGGATTGATCCCTCGTTTTCCCGGTTTCGATTGCTGCGGCGGAAGGAGCTGAGGTATCATCTGCTCGCCGGGGTGGGCAACACGGTGACCACCCTTGGCTATTTCTACGTGGTCTCGGTGTTCCTGGACCCGTCGACGGTGCTCCCGTTTTTCCAGGTGGTCATCCTGTATCTGCTGCTGGCGGAGTCTCTGTCGGAAAAAGATGCGCCGACCCTGGCCGAGATCGAGTCCTCGGTCATCGTGACCTTCGGCGCCGTCATGGCGTCGATGTCGCTCACCGGGTCGTTCAACCTGGAGGCCCTGTTCGTCATCTTCGTCATCGTGAACCCGGGCTGGGTTGTCCTGGCCATATGCCAGCGGAAGCTCAAGCGGCTGACGGTGGACGACCGGCCGAACGATGCCATCAACATCCGGACCTGGAACGTGGTGTTCACCACGCTGTTCATCACCGCTACGACATTTGTCTACAACCAGCAGTACGTGCTGGACGCCCTGGACGCGTTCGTCGACAGCTTCGGCTGGCTGGCGCTGACCATGACGGTGACGTTTTTCTCGTACATTTTGTACATCCGGGCGCTGGGCATCGGCAAGGCCAGCATCACGCAGGCGGTGAAAGCCTCGACCATCGTTTTCAGTATTCCATTGTCGTTGCTGCTCGCCAACGTTTTGGATTACTCGTTCGGCGGGTCGCCGTCATTGCTGGCCATCAAGGTCATGGGCATCGTCCTCGTGGTGCTGGGCGTGTCATCGTTTGCGTTGACCGAGGTCAAAGCCTACGTGTTTATCAACGCGTCGTCGGGCCATAAGATGTCGGAGCTGCTCCGGGAGGTCTGGCGCATCCGGGGCGTCGCCTCGGTGTCGGCATTGGCCGGCAAGTATGACATGGTGGCCAAGATCCGCATCCGGACATTGGGGAAGGGCTATGAGCGTATCGTCCGCCGGCTGGAAGATATCCCAGCCATCAAGGAGTTCAACTGGCAGAGCATCCTCAAAGAATGGGAAGAGATATAGAGGCAGACGTTCCTCGGGAGTAGGGCTAGTCCAATAAACTTTCGATAAATTCTATGGTGGCTCGCACTCCCTGGTCCGTAAAAACTTCCGGTAAAACGAGAGTAGGCTGACTTTCTACGATATAATTCGCTACCTGTCTCCAGTCTATCGGGTCGCTATATGTGGGAGGTTGATGCCGGTAATGAATGTGCCAATTTTTGATAGCATCTGCAGGAATTTTCGGCAGTTCTTTAATCACCGATTTGCCCATTTGTGAATAAAGTTGCATAACATCAACGCTAAACCCAAAACGTTTTCTTTCTCTATCGGATGTTCTATCAGAGATTTCCTCATACAGTTGAATAATATTTTCAATCGTGGAGATGTATAGATTCGTTCGATTCTCAACGTAAACGTAGGGACATTCACATTCAAAACAATCCACAAGCATTGTGAGCGCGTCTACAATAAAATCTTCAAAATGATTTTCACTTCTTGTTTTTCTGCTCGGATGAAATTCTACTGCAAAGGGAACGCGGCCACTGAACTCAGCAAAATCTATGATGGATGCTAGATATCTCTTTCTCCATTTTTTCTTGTTCCACCGCAAATAATGGCGTGGTTTTAACTCCGGATCTGTATGGAGAATATATGCAAAATGGCCATTACCTTCTTTCCCATAAAGAGTTTTAAAATCTCCTTGCTCGGGGATATCTCCAATTTTTTTATTCAACAGAAAATATTCTTCGTTTTCAAGCCGCACGAGGTCAAAAGGAATTTCTATGCGATCAATTCCAAATTTCTTTGCTTTTTCAACTCTCTCATTAAATGTCCCTCGTATGGGCGGTTTGTCAGAGTAAAACGTGCCCATGTTCGGATATGTCCAGTCTATTTCTGAACTCATGTAAACCTACCCTGCTCTCTTTTCTCCTATCTCGGGTAGGGAAATGATGTTTTGTTTCCTATCAGGCAACAAAGTGTTAAGATCTTTTAATCGCATTTGCATTCTGGATGGACAAGCCGGACTTTCAGGAAACACTCGATATTTTGTCGCTGTTATCAGCCCGACAAATCCTTCGTACAATTATTGGTGAGGCAAAGACCATCCAGGAAATTCTGGAGGAGCTAGAAGGTGCAGAGTTCCCTATTAAGTACCGCGCATCCGTGTTTAAATCTCTGGAGAAGATGGTGTCGGCCGGTTTAGTCGAAAAAATCAGGAAAGAAAGTTCTGTGAGATATCGCGCCCTATACTCCTCGGTTACAGCAGATCTCATCCAAGAAAAACTCCAGCTAAAACGGGGAGAAACATAATGCGATATCGAGACTGGTCATATCGGTTTGCTGAAGAAGTCCTGAACAGCAGGTTGGCACAGAAACAGGAAGTAAAAGAAATCATCGAAACAATAGATTTATATCCGTATGAAATGACGCGACCAAATCTGAATCAAGCATTCAAAGAGAGTTTCGTACAAAAAGGATGGGAATCAGAACAGCCCGTATTCGCCCCGGAAGATGAACCGGCAGCAAAGATAGACTTTATGAAAAACCGAGTTGGCGTCGAGGTTGCTTTCTCACATTCCTCTTTCATGGGCATCGACCTATTGAAATTCCAAACGCTCTCCTATTCATATAGAAACAAGATAGACGTCGGCATCTACATAGTTACAACACGTCAATTTCAAAAAGTGATGAAAAGCAAGTATAACCAAACCTGGAGTGGCAGCCTGAGGTTCGGCAAAGTCAAAAAATACCTGCCTCACCTGAGATACATTATCCAAGTGCCGATTTGGCTTATCGGTCTTGAAAGCCCGTAAAAGATTGTCATTTCCTTTCACGTCAGATGCTCTATCAGTATGCGGAGGCCGATAACGATGAGGATGATGCCGCCGATGACCTCCAAGCGGCGCTCGAAGAGATGGCCGATGTGACTGTTCATCGCCGCGTTTGATGGCAACTGGGTACAGGCCTACCCCCTCCCCTCCTTTCTCCCAAAAAAACAGAAACATTTTTCAACAGTTTCTCAATTAAATACACCGAACATAACAA
>CAZQNC010000004.1:0-28676 GCA_964594625.1 uncultured Thermoplasmatales archaeon
CGCAGGCGACGATGGTGACGCTGTCGACGTCGTCGACCGGCAGCCCGTTGAGGTCTATCAGTGGGTCTATCTCTCCGATGCGTCCGCGCAATGTGTCGGCGATGGTGGACGGCTGCTCATGGATCTCTTTGAGCATGAAATGCGGGTAGCCGCCTTTTGCTGCGTCTTCGACGTTCCAGTTGACCGTCTGTACCTTTTTTTTCACCGGGACGCCGTCTGCGTCGCTGATGGATATCTGGTTGCGCCGCAGCACGCAGAGCTCGTCGTCCTCCAGATATACGACGCGGTTGGTGTACTCGAGAAAGGCCGGTACGTCCGAGGAGATAAAGTTTTCGCTGTCTCCGACGCCGACGACCAGCGGGCTTTCCCGCCGTATGGCAACAATCCTGTCCGGTTCATGCCTTGCCACGGCGACGACGGCGTATGATCCCTGCAGACGGGAGACCGCGGCTCGGACAGCCTCTTCAAGCGAACCGTCGTAGGCGTCTTCGATGAGATGGGCGATGATCTCGCTGTCCGTATCCGAGGTAAACGCGTGGCCGTTTTCCCGCAGCTCGTCGCGCAGCGAGGCGAAGTTTTCGATGATGCCGTTGTGGACGATAGCCACCTCGCCATTGCAGCTCAGGTGTGGATGAGCGTTTTCCTCGGTGACGCCGCCGTGGGTGGCCCATCTGGTATGGCCGATGCCCGTGCTTCCCGGCAGGTCCGGCATCACGTCTTCCAGATGCTGGATATCGCCGACCTGCTTGACGACGGAGAGGTCCTCCCCGGCAACGCAGATGCCCGCCGAGTCGTATCCCCGGTATTCAAGCCGTTTGAGGCAGTCCAGGAGCACCTGCGACGCCTGCCGATACCCGATGTAGCCCGTAATACCGCACATCACATCACGCTGCTCTCGTTGGGAATGTCAGTGTCGATGACCGCTCGCGGGCCAATCCGGCAGCCGGTGCCGACGATCCGGCCGGGCGATACCACGACCTGCTGCCCGACCCGGCAGACGCCGCCGACATAGGCCCCCTGATCTGCCACCCGGTGAAACGCTCCGTCGACGTCTATCACCGCGTCGCCGACCATGGTGGAAAAATGGGAGGACAGCCGCGTGTTTTTGCCGATGACCGAATGCGATATAAATGAATGCGACCCGATGCGGACGCCGTCCATGACCACGCTGTACCGGATGTCGGTGAACGGGTACACGGTCACGTCGTCGCCGATGCTGGTGGACGGAAAAATGCAGACGTTGGGCCCGATTTCACATCCCTCGCCGATCACCGCCGGCCCGGAGATGTAGCAGCCGGGATGTATAACGGTGTCCTCCCCGACCTGTACGTTCCCTTTTATGACCACGTTGCGCTCCCGTGTTCCGGCCTGCCCTCCCTGTATGTTTTGCAGTGCGTGGGCGTTCACCTCGAGCACGTTCCACGGGTAGACGACGTCCATCCAGGCGCCGCTGCCCGCCACCGCACCGATCTGTTCGCCGTGGCTGATGGCCAGCCGGACCGCGTCGGTCAGGCTGCCGTGGCCGTCTTCCAGGCTTGCGGCCAGCCGGTCCCGGATGGACGGCTGCAGCTTGTACACCCCGGTTGACACCAGGTTGCTCTCGGGGACATCCGGTTTCTCGTGGATGTCGACGACCATGCCATCCCGGGTGGACAGCACGCCGTACTTGGAGGGCGACGGGCTTTTCTCCATGAGCATCGCCTGCTCGCCGTCGTGGTCGATGAGCGCTGCCATGCTGTCCCCGTCGATGAGGTTGTCTCCCGGGACGACCAGGAACGGCTCGTCGAGATGGTCGGCGGCCTGCATAAGCGCGTGGCCGGTGCCAATCTGCCGTTTCTGTTCCACGTAGGTGACGTCGACGTCGAAGGCGCCGCCGTTGCCCACGTAGTCCTTGATGCGTTCCTGCCGGTATCCGGCTACGATGACGATGTCCCGGACGTTGTTTTCCGCCAGTGCCGCTATGGCGGAGGCGATGATGGGCCGGTTGGCGATGGGGAGCATGACCTTCGGCATGTCGTCGGTGAAGGGTCGGAGCCGGCGTCCTTTGCCGGCTGCCAGTATGACAGCCTTCATGTCCATGGCACAAATGGATGCATACCTATTTCTATTTTGTTATCCCCTATGACATGAGACGATAGCGGCCTGCGCTTCAAAAAAGAAAGCTTAAATGAGAGCGGTGCAATACGGGGCCCATGCACCGAACCGCCGTGGCGGAGGCACAGCAGACACTCCGCGAACATGACATCAGATGGGTCCAGGGCCATTTCGTCGACCTATTGGGGCAGCTTCGCTCCGTGTCGATGCCCGTCCAGCAGTACCTCCAGGATGACATCTGGGAGCGGGGCGTCGGCTTCGACGGCTCATCCGTCCATGGCTTCAGCGAGGTCGAGCAGTCGGACATGGTCGCCATACCGGATCCGTCGACGCTGCAGCCCCTGCCCTGGCTGTACGGCGGCGACCGGGCCCGGGTGGTCATGGACGTTGCATCCGTCGACACCCGGCAGCCGTTTTCCGGCGACCCGCGCCATATCGCCCGGCGATCCCGGCAGCTGGTACGGGACAGCGGCTACGACGCCGTAGAGATGTCCCCCGAATTCGAATTCCATGTCTTCCCCGCACACGAACCGGACGACACCCTGGAACCCGGCCGCCGCCGGCTCGACCCCGTGGAGATGGAGGGATACTTCGCGCCCGTCCCATTTGACGACCGTGAACCCTTCCGCAACCATCTCAGCGAGGCGCTCGAGGCCGCCGACGTCCCCGTCAAATATCATCACCACGAGGGCGGCACCTGGCAGCACGAAATAGAAATCCATCCCCTGCAGGACCCCGTCCAGGCGGGCGACACCGCCGTGTATTTCAAGTTCCTGGCCCGCGCCCTCGGCGCCATGCACAACCTCCATGTTACCTTCATGCCCAAGCCCGTTACAGGAGATGCCGGCAGCGGCATGCACGTCCACATGGAGCTCATCCGGGACAACACGTCCGCGTTTTACGACCCCGACGACGGCCATCATCTTTCCCAGGAGGCACGCTACTTCATCGGCGGGCTCCTCGACCACGCTCCGGGGTTGACAGCCGTCACCGACCCCACGGTGAACTCCTACAAGCGGCTGGTTCCCCACTACGAGGCACCCATCCACGTGGCCTGGGGCAGCTACAACCGCAGCTCGCTGGTCCGCATTCCACATCATGCAGGGCAGCAGCACGCTATGGACATCGAGGTCCGCCATCCCGACGCCTCATGCAATCCCTACCTGGCGTTTGCAGCCCTCGTCCACGCGGGCATGGACGGCATCCACAGCAAGACGGAGCCCGGCCCGGCCGTCGACAAAAACATCTACGCCATGGACGAGGCAGCCCTCAGACAGCACGGCATCGCCCGCCTGCCCGCCACGCTCCATGAGGCACTGGAGGCCCTCCAAAGCGACGACGTCGTCCGGGAGGCACTCGGCGACCATGCCTATCATGCATTTTTGGCCATCAAGCAGCGGGAATGCAACGCATACGCCGAGCACGTCACAGCATGGGAACGCGACCGGTATTTCAGCGTGTAACCTCGTAGACCAGCAGCCGCTCGAAAAACAATGAAAGACGGCGGATTTCCCTGAACACGTACCGACCCTGGAACCCCCGCAGCAGCCCGGACACGTCGCCCAGCGTGGACAGCAGGAGGTAGATACGCCCATTTTTTTCCAGATATTCGCTGGCTTCGTCCAGGAAGCGCCGGGCCACGGCGACGCCACCCGGGCCGCCGTCCCACCGCGCATCGCCATCATCGGCAGGCAGATACGGCGGATTGAACATGATGCGGTCAAAATGGCCGTCAACGTCGGCGAACAGGTCGCTCTGCACCACCTCAAGGTCAAGGCCGTTGCCGATGGCGTTGCACCGCACGTTTTCCACCGCCCTGACATCGACGTCGACGGCCACCACGTCTGCCCCGGCCACGGCGGCGTGCAGCCCGATGACGCCGGTGCCAGCGCCCATGTCCAGCATCCGGCCGTCGGCTTCGACGACGTCGAGGAGCAGATAGGAGTCCTCCGCCGGCGCATATACGCCGTCGTGCACCACGATATCTATCGCCGGGTTGACCTCCATGCTGCACGATACCATCATGCTTCTTATGGCTTTCCCCGGGAGCCCGACAACGTTTAATATCGCTCCGCTGTTTCCACATATGCGACAGCCAATCGTTCTTTTTATCAGCATCGCACTGCTCTTCCCGGGGGCAGCCCTGGGACTGTTCGACCATGGGCCGCTGCAGCCCGACGACACCGACAGCGCCGCCGGCGGCATGCAGGATTTCGGCGTGCAGTGGGAAAAAAGCTACGGCCGGCTGGCCCTGTGGAGCGCCCGGTACGAGGGACCGCAGCCCGTGGGCGACGCGGACAACGACGGGAAAAATGAGCTGCTCATCGGCGGACGGGACCCGTTCATGCGGGTCATGCAGTGGGACGAGGCAGGGCAGACGTACGTCGAGCAGGCCCGCATCATGGACCCCGTCCTGGGCATCGGATACAGCCTGTTCGGCCTGGGCTCCGCCACCGGCTTTTTCATCGGGGACGCGGACAACGACGGCGACAACGACGTCGGCGTGGCCTGGGGCCGTCATTTCTCGGCCTTCGAATGGGATGGCAGCCGCTACCAGAAAATCGGGCAGCACATCGTCACCGACGCCGGCGGATGGGAGACCACGCTGGACTGCATGGTGGGCGACGTGGACAACGACGGCGACAACGAGGTCGTGGTCACCGGCGGCTACCGGAGCGGCATCCCCGAGGTGCTCGTCCTGCAGTGGAACGGCGACACCTTCACCGAGGAGAGCAGCTGGAACGCACCGGGCAGCAGCAGCGTCTATTTCCCCTGGATTGCCGACGTCGACGACGACGGCGACAACGAAATCATCGTCAACACAAACGAAACAGTCGTGCTGAACTGGGACGGCACGGCGTGGCAGCCCACCGTGGTGGCCCGCTACGGCGAGGAGACCGGCTACCCGTTCGGCTGCGTCTCAAAGGACAGCGACAGCGACGGCAAGCCGGAGATACATGTCACGTTTTACACGCCCGAGCTCGCCATATACGAATGGAACGGTGACGGCTACGAGCAAAAATATCATCATGTCTGGCAGGGCGAGGATGCCACCATCGAGGCCATCGACGTCGGCGACGTCGACGACGACGGCGTACCCGAGGTGTGCGTGGGCACCAACCATGTCCACGTCCTGCAGTGGAACAACGACACCCAAACATATGTGGAGGAATACCTCATCGACGACACCTATGGCATGCTGGCCGTGACCTGCGTCGGCGACATGGACAACGACGGCATGCTGGAAATCAACGCCGGAGCCGTCGGCGTGGACTCCCGCCGCACCCCGTACAAGGCCTGGATCCTGAAATACGGCTGGAACAAGTAACGAGTAAAGCGATTCATTTTTATTATCCCGGCCGATACAGGATACAGGTGACCACATGGCACAGCATGGCAGCATCCTCACGGACATCGCCTTCTTTTTTCACATCCTGGTGATACTCCCGGCTGTCTCGTTTCTCTTTCTCGCCATCGCGCTCATCCGGCTTCCGTCACTGGTCAGCGCGGTCGGCCTCATCGTCATATGGCTGGCGCTGATTCCCTACCCGGTCTGGTGGTACTGGCAGCGGCGTATCAGCTAGCTACTTGTGCGCCAGGACTGCCCGGCCCGGGTCGTCGATGCGGACGAACCCGTAGCGTTCAAACTGGACGATGTCCCCCCGGCTGAGCTCCCGCACCGCGGGCTCCGCGTAGCCCTCGGTCGTGGTCAGGCTGTCCTTTTTGCATGTGCCATCGTCGGCGACCAGGGCTCCGGGTTCCAATACCGCCATGTCGACATGGATGTCGGTCACCCACTGCAGCTTCGCCGTCCCCGACAGCAATGCATCGCCGGCGTAGCGCCCCGTAACGGTGTCGCCCGTTTCGATGACTTCAACGTTGTAGAGGTCCTTCAGCCGGAATATTGCTCCCTCGGCGAGCTCGCGAACATCATCTCCCGGGATGTAGAACACGTCGCCCGTTTCGATGCGCCGCTCGCCCAGGTCCTCGGAGGGATGATGCGGGAGCACTGCCGTTGTCCCCGGCGCGTTTTCCACGGTCACCCGCACAGGACGGGGGACAAAAAAATAGCGCTTCGCATTGGGGTCGAGCAGCTTGCGGTTGAAGGCCTCCACCTGGTCAAAGGTGACCGTTGACTCCGCCCTGGAGATACCCTGCGACAGCACAAACGCTCTGATAGCCTCGGGAAGGATGCCCCGCCGGCGGAGCCCGCGCAATGTCGGCAGCCGGGGGTCGTCCCAGCCTGTCACGCTGCCATTGTCGATGAGCGGTCGTATCTTTCGCTTCGAGACCGGCATCCCCTGGATGGACAGCCGGGCGAACTCCATCAGATGGGGCTTCCGCAATCCCAGCCGGTCGAGCAGATAAAAGTAGACCTCGTCCCGCAGCTCGTATTCCTTCGTCCGGAAGGGATGGGTCACCCCGGACAGCGAGTCCTCTATGGCGCCCGTGAAATCATAGGTGGGCCACACCCGATATGTTGTGCCGTGCACGGGATGCGGATCGTCGATGATGCGAAACAGCGTCGGGTCGCGCATGGCGGTGTTGTCCGACTGCA
Organism: uncultured Thermoplasmatales archaeon; assembly: GCA_964594625.1. Taxonomy (GTDB): domain Archaea; phylum Thermoplasmatota; class E2; order UBA202; family DSCA01; genus CAZESS01. Next base: position 6,653 of record CAZQNC010000004.1, read on the forward strand.
TGTCCCCGGTCAGGCGGAGCACCGCGCTGCCCGCTTCCATGTCAAAAAAGTCGTGCCATTTGTCCATGGTCATGCTGTCCCGGCAGGCGCACTCCGTGCCGTTTCGGCGGTTGTCTTTGACCGTGGCCGGCGGGCAGGTGCAGAGGTAGGCGTCGCCCTGCCTGATGAGCTGCTCCGCCAGCTCGTAATGCCGGGGCAGGTTGTCCGACGTCCGGTATTCGTGGTCCCATTCGACGCCCAGCCACCGCAGTCCCTCCTTCTGCGCCTCATAGTACTCCATGCTTTCGTTGGCCGGGTTGGTGTCGTCGAACCGCAAGATGAATGTGCCGTCGTAGCGCCGCGCATACGCATGGTCGACCACTGCTGCCTTCGCATGGCCGATGTGCAGGTAGCCGTTGGGCTCCGGCGGAAACCTGGTGACAACCTCGCCCTGTACGGCGTGGGGCAGCTCGGGCAGGCCTTCCTCTTTCTCGGTCTCCCGCCGCTGGTAGCCGCGCTCGGCTATCTCCGCCTGCTGCTCCTCCAGAGACAGCTCGTTGACCGCGGTCACCGTCCGGCGGACGACGGGAATGACTTCTTTTGGGTTCGCGTCCACGGCGGCCATGACCTTGCCGATGACGGCTTTGACCTGCGCGGTTCCGTCGAACTCGGCGGCGTTGAGCAGGGCATGCTTGCGGGCCAGCGTTGCGATGTCGTCGGTCATCCTGTTCGTATGACCCGTGGTTCTTTTAAGCTTTGCTTCCCTCCTACGCGGCGAAGCGAAGCAGCAGCAGGGTGTCCTCCGCCACTTTTTCGCTGCCGCTGTAACCCCAGGCGATGAGCGTGGCCAGCCCGGTGTCCTGTATGGCGCCGTTGCCGCCCTGCCAGACGAAGCCGTAGGGCGGGTCGCTGTCGTTGCCGACCTCCCACGGCCGGCAGCCCACCTTGGGCGGCACCAGAAACACGACGCGGTCGATATCCTGCGAAGCCGTCACCTCGACGGATACCGGGCCTACGACGACCTGGCCCGCGAACGGCAACACGCGGAGGTCGAAGAGAAAAAACCCGTTCCTGGGCCGGATGATGGAAACCGAGCTGTCAGCCTCGCTTAGCTGTCCGACGACCATTGGTGCCAGCAGGATGCAGAGCAGCCCCATCACCGCCAGCTGCTGTCTCATACAGGCTATACCGGCTGCCTGCATAAAACCATTTGCATAAAACCATTGCGCCCGCCCTACATGCCCCGGGACACCGCGAACGACGCCAGCTCAGCCAGGTGCTTTTTGCCATCGCTCTCCGGCAGTATTTCGAGGCAGCTGGCCGCCTCGTCCGCGTAGCGCCGTGCCATGTCCGTGGCGTGGATGACGGCCCCGCATGCCTGAAACATTTCTACGATATCTTCGATGTCCTCCTGGGAGGCCCGATGGTCGCCGTAGTGCTGCAGCCATGCCTCGCCGTCGGCATGCTCACGGGCGTAGATGTACATCAGGGTTTTTTTGCTCTCTCGGATGTCGCTGCCCACCGGTTTGCCGATGTCCGCGCCGATAACGTCCAGGCAGTCGTCCCATATCTGGAACGCCATGCCCAGCGCGTGGCCGTACCGGCGCAATGCCTCCTGTTCCTCCGGGCTGCCGCCGCCGATGACGGCGCCGCCCAGCGCCGCGTGCTCGAACAGCTTCGCCGTCTTTTTTTCTATCATGGTGAGAAACATGTCCTGGCTCACCGTGTCGCGCTGCTCAAAGACCATGTCGAGCTGCTGCCCCTCGCATATCTCCCGGGCCATGACCGCGATGTTGTGTGCCAGCTGTCGTTCCACGTCGGCGGGCAGATGCTCGGCGGTGGCGATTTCGAAGGCCATGGCGAACAGGGTGTCGCCGGCCAGGATGGCGGTCGCCTCGTCATATTCCCGGTGGACGGACCGCTGTCCGCGCCGCATGTCGTCGTCGTCCATGATGTCGTCGTGCACCAGGGTGAACGTGTGCAGGATCTCCAGGGCGGCGCCGTACTGCACCGCATCGCCGGGGTCGCCGCCAGCCGCGCTGCAGGAAAGCATGGCGATGAGGGGTCGCAGTCGTTTGCCCCCTGCTTTGGGGAGATGCCGGACCGCCCGGTAGAGCCTGGCGGGTTCTTCGCCGGCTACCGCCGCGGCGATGGCCTCGTCGACGTGTTCCCGCCAGGGAGCCAGCGCAGTGGTTAACGCATCCATAGGTCCACCTCCCGCAGCTCGTCGAGCGTGCGGCATCCGGTGAGAAACATGGCGGTTTTCAGCGCCTGGAGCGTGGCCTCCAGCATTGTATCTGTATGCTCGTCGAGAAAGGCGGCTGCCATCCCGGCTGCGTCTGCGCCCAGGGCGATGCCGCGGGCCACGTCAAGCCCGGTGCGGACGCCGCCCGTCGCGATGACGACCATGCCCATGTCACGGCAGACGTCTGCCACTTCGGTCACCGACAGCGGTGTGGGGATGCCCCAGTCCCGGAACAGATGGCCGAGATGCTCCTGCACGCGCTCGCCGCGTTCCCCTGCCCGGTGGGCCTCGATGGCCGCGAACGATGTCCCGCTCATGCCGCCGACGTCGATGCCCGCGATGTCGATGTCGCAGAGCCGGGCTGCCACGTCAGCGGAGATGCCGGCCCCGGTTTCCTTCACCATGACCGGGGTTGACAGCGACCTGGCCAGCTCCTGCAGCTCGTCCAGGACGCCCCGGGCGTGGCGGTCGCCCTCCACCTGAACGCATTCCTGCAAAAAGTTGAGATGCACCGCGAGCACGTCAGCGTCGACCATCTCGATGGCTCGGGCCGCCTTCTCCGCCGCATCCCGCCATTCCAGGAGCTGCGGCGCCCCGATGTTGGCCAGGACGAGCGGAATGTCGTACTCGGTGACCACCCGGTAGCTTTCCACCGCCGCCTCGTCTTCGAGGGCCACGCGCTGCGAGCCGACGCCCATGCCGATGCCATATTGTTCGGCCAGCTCGGCCAGCCGGCGGTTCAGCTCGGTGGCATCCGGGCAGCCGCCGGTCATCCCGGCGATGAAGATGGGCGCGTTCATCTCGGCGCCGAACGCCCGCCATGACACGTCTATCTCGTCCATGTCTATTTCGGGCAGCGCGTTGTGGACAAAGTGGACGTCGTCCCAGTAGTTGTAGCTCGACGCCACGTCCTCCCGTTTTGAGATGTCGATGTGTTCCTGCTTGCGTTTATTCATGGATGCTCACCACCGTGCCGTGGACGTCACCCTGGAGCGCTCGCTGCAGCCTGCCTGCCTCGCCTCCGTTGATGACGGCCACGTCGATACCGGAATATGCCATCTCCTTTATAGCTTTCACCTTGCCGGCCATGCCCGCGGTGACGTCGGCGCCGTCAACGCCGTCGAACGTTGCGCCGGACAGCTCGTCCGGGGTGCACCGCGCTATCAGGGTGTTGGGCCGCACCGGGTCCCTGAGGATGCCGTCCACGTTGGTCACGAAAATCGCCCGGCGGGCGGGCAGCCCGGCGCTCAGCCGCTGCATGAGCACGTCCCCGGACACGATGGCCACCTCCGGTCCGATGAGCACGTCCCCGAAGGCCACCGGGGTCAGCTCCGCCTCGGCGATTTCCCGGGCTCGGCGGATGTAGCTGTCGTCCAGGGAGGGAAAGGGCGGAAGCGATACCGCCGCGATGCCGGCCTGATGCAATGCCTTGAGCAGCCGGAGGTTGAGATTTCGGACGGCGGCATGGGTCACCGCCACGCCTTCAAGAACGTCGGGGCCGCCGCCGTGCTGCAGGCCGTAGCGCTCCGCCTGCGGGTGGCCGAAGGAGCCGGCGCCGTGTACCACCAGGATTGCTTCGTCGGCGGCCGCCATCTCCCGGGCCAGTCGTTCCGCAACGCCGTGGCGGTAGCAGCATTCCCGGCGCTTGTCGGTGATGACGGAGCCGCCGAGCTTGACGGCTATCATTGCTGCTCCACCACGGCCTCGTGTTCACCGGCCTCTATGTGTAGCATGTCGCCGGTCTTGATGTCGGCGATGTCGACGTGGTCTACGCAGGGGATGCCGGCCAGGATGGCGCCCGTGGCCACGATGGTCTCGGTCTCCTCGTTGACGATGGCCGCCGGGCCGACGTGGTTTTTCTGCAGGCCGTAGATGACGTAGGAGCCCACGGTGGAGCCCTTGCCGCAGGGAAACACCAGCACTTTGCCGGTGACGCATTCGCCTTCGAGCTCGTGTCCTTTTTCGATGACCACGCCCGTCTTGGGGTCGACGCCGCCGTAGAACCCGATGGGCTCACGGGAGACCAGCGCCTCGCCATTCGCATTGCCAGGGTTGATGGTTCGTGCTTTCATGCTTCCTCCACGAGTTTTCTGATGTTGTTGAAAACGACCTTTTGCTGGCAGAAGCTCGGCAGGTACGTGGCGGCCTTGCCCGAGTTGACCGCCGTCGTGGAAAACATGTCCTCGATGGGCGACACCACCATGCAGGTGTCGGCGACGATGTGCCCTCCCGCCGTTTCGATGACGCCGTCGAGGCCCATGCGCTCCGCGACCTCCTTGGTGGCCCGGGAGGTGCATATCCAGAGCTCCCGCTTGAGCGTCCTGCCCTCGACGAGCCGGGCGATTTCGATGACCTCCCGGAGCGAGGCGTGCGGGCAGCCGGCGATGACCACGTCCGGTTCCTCGCCCGTGTTCAACGCCGCATATGTCTCCTCGAGCTCCTCCCTGCCCACGTGGATGGTTTCCAGCCCATCGGTTTCGGCGTCGTCTGCCTCCGGGGTCATGTCCTCGACGTGGTACAGGGCCACCGCCCCGGAGGCCGCCATTGCCGCCCCCAGGCCCTTGAGGTTGTCCGTATTAGCCCGGGTGATGCCCCGGAAGTAGGGAATCCCGTTCTGCACGATTTTGCCCACATGGTGGCCGAGCGCCCCGAAATCTGCGGTGTACGACAGCTCGGCGTCCACCTCTACCAGGAGGTCCGGCTGCCGTGCTTCGTCGCGATGCAATCCGTAGTTGGGCGTCAGCCCGGTGATGGCTGCGGCCAGCGCCGACGGGCCGCCCTCCCGGTTGGTGCGGGCGCCGATGACGCTGTTGGCAAATGACACCGCCGACGATTCAGCCCAGGCGATGTGCTCCCGGTAGCGCGGCAGGTTGCCCGCCAGATACGGGGTGCAGGTCGCGGTGGCCACGATGCCCATCTGCCGGAAGGCCTCGATGACGGCCTGCTGTTTTTCCGCAAAATCGGAGGGGATACCCAGTTTTTTCCAGTTTTCCAGGTCCATGCCCGCCGGGTTGAGAAATGTCAATGTTTTCACCGTGGCTCCCCTGTCCGCGAAGTCCTGCAGAAATGCCAGGCCGGGGTCGCCGATCGACTTGTAGGAGACGCCGGAGACCTGCACCGATTCCACGGGAATCATTGTATCGGCGCCGTAGACGTCACCGAGCCGGACCAGCAGCCGCATGAGCCGTGCGGTCACCTCGCCGTCCTCGCCGTCCAGCATGCGCTCCTGCTCTGGTGTAAGATACATCAGAGGTATATCGCCGGTCGTTTATTAAATGTTGAGGATGGCCTGTGGCGGGCGCGCCGCCACCCGGGCGAATCCGGGCGGATGTATGATTTATATATCCATTTCGCATATGTACATGATGTCACAGTACAGCACTATTTCGGTGCCGCAGCCATTGCACGACGAGCTCCGCAACAACATCAAGGGCAACGCCCGCCTCGGCTACTCGAGCATCGCCGAATTCTGCAAGGAGGCCATCCGGCTGCACATGGCGAACATACGCCGTGAACGCCGGGGTGCGTTCATCGAGCAGCTGGACCTCAACGACCTTTTCAAGCAGGTTGAGCTCCTCGCCGAGATGCAGGGAGGCGAATACCGGGCGTCCTTCGAACGGAGCCGCAACCCCGCCTGCCTGGTCGCCCCGGACGGCACCATCCGCAACTGCAACATCGCATTCGTCGACACGCTGGGATACGCCAAAAAAGAGCAGCTGCTCGGCAAAGACATCGCCGCGGTGTTCACCGATACCGGCCAGCTCAACGAGCTCATGAGCCGCGCATACGACGGCGACGTGAAAAACCACGAGGTGCAGCTGCACCGCCGCGACGGAAAGTCATTCGACTTCATGATGAGCGTGGGCACCATACGGGACAACGGCGAGATACGACGCTACATCATGACGGGCACCGACATCACCGTCCGGAAAAAAATCGAGAGCAAGATGCAGCGGGAAAACCAGCTGTTCCGCACGCTGCTCAACGAGATATATGACACCATCGCCATCGTCCAGGACGGCAAGATAAAATATGCCGCCGGCCAGTCCGCGCTCTCCGGGTACACCTCAGAGGAGCTCGTCGGCATGCGGCTGTCCAGCCTGCTCACCGAGGAGGGCCTGGAAAAGGCACAGCGGCGATACGAGCGGGCCGTCGCCGGTGAAGACATCCCCTCAATTGCCCGTTATGCCATCAAAACCAAGGACGGCAAACAGCTGGACATCGAGGCCGCCACCCGCGTGATAGAGTACGAGGAGAAGCCCGCGCTGCTGTCGGTGTTCCGGGCCACCCAAGGCTGAAACCCAATCTTTAGATAGGCTGCCCGGCATTCATACCATGCACCACGGAGGGACGTTTCTGCAGCCCGGCCGCATGAACGAATACGAGGCCAAGCAGGTGCTGCGCGACGCCGGCATCTCCTGTCCCCCGGGGACGCTGCTCACCGACGACCACATCCCGGATGACATCTGCTACCCGGCCTACGTCAAAATCTGCTCCCGGGACATCGTCCACAAGAGCGACGCCGGCCTGGTCACCCGGGTGAGCTCGCGGGAGGAGGCCGCCGGGGCGGCCACCGATATCCGGCGGCGGGCCCACCGGGCGTTTCCCGACGCCATGATACAGGGCATCCTGATCAGCGAGGACGCCGCCACGGGGGAGAGCCGGGAGCTCATCCTGGGCACCACCCGGGACCGCGACTTTGGCTCCGTGGTCAGCCTGGGCATCGGCGGCGTTTCAGCCGAGATATACGCGGACGTGGCCTTCCGGGCGCTGCCCCCCCGGAAAAAAGACGTGTATGACATGCTTCACGAGCTCAAAGGCAGAGCCATGCTGGGCGCCTTCCGCGGCAAAAAACCCGTCAATCTGGAGGCACTGTCCGACACGGTCCTGGCGTTTTCCTCCCTGCTCACGGAGCATCCGGAGATCGTGGAAGGAGACATCAACCCGCTGCTGGTCGACGCCGAGCGTGCGGTGGCCGCCGACGCCTACCTGGAGGTGGAAGGATGAAGCTGGAGAAGCTGTTCCGGCCGGACAGCGTGGCCGTCGTCGGCGCCTCACGTACAGCGGGCAAGGTCGGCAACATCATCCTGCGGAACCTGACAAAATTCGAAGGCGACGTCTACCCGGTCAACCCGGGCGCCGACGACATCATGGGCATGCCCTGCTACAAAAGCGTGCAGGACATCGACGACGTCGACATGGCCGTGGTGTCCCTGCCGCAGCACATCGCCAACCAGGCCGTCAGGGACTGCCGCGATGCAGGCGTCGACATCGTCATCATCGTCACCTCCGGCTACGGGGAAGTGGGCAACACAGAGGCGGAGCAGGAACTGCTCGACATCGTTGCCGGGACAGGAACGCGCATCCTGGGACCAAACTGCCTCGGCGTGTTCAACGCGCACACCGGCCTGGACACCATGTTCATCCCCGAGGAAAAATCGGCGCGTCCCCGGCCGGGCAACGTCTCCATCGTCACCCAGAGCGGCGGTGTCGGCTTCATGGTCATGAACGAGCTGGGCCATGTCTCCAAATACGTGAGCTACGGCAACCAGATTGACATCAGCGAGCTGGAGATCATGGAAGCCCTGCGGGACGACGAGGACACGGCGGTCATCGCCAGCTACATCGAGGCCCTCAAGGACGGCCGGCGGTTTCTCGACGCCATGCGGGACATCACCGCCCGCAAGCCGGTGGTCATGCTCAAAGCCGGGCGCTCAACGCGAGGCAAGCAGGCCGCCTCGTCGCACACCGGCTCCATGGCCGGCTCCGAAGCCGTCTACAGCGGCGTGCTCCGGCAGGCCCACGTGGTCCAGACGTCCACGCTGGCGGAGACCATCGACGCGGCCACCGCGCTCTCCCGCTGCCATCCCCTGCCGGGCGGCGACATCGCGGTGGTGACCAACTGCGGCGGCATGGCCGTCATGGAAACCGACATGCTCTCCAGCGATGACAATCCGTTCGACCGGCTGCTCCCGGCGGCATGGCAGCACCGGCTCCAGCTGGCAGACTTCAGCCCGGAGCTGCAGCGCCACCTCGACGAGCTGCTGCCGGCGCATACCTCCAAGCGCAACCCGGTCGACCTGGGGGGCGACGCAGACGCCGACGACTACCGCCGGGTGCTGGACCTGCTCGCCGGCCAGGCTGACATCGACGGCGTCATCGCCATCGGCACGCTGCATCCCGCCTCAATCGACGGCGGCAAGCTCGCGCTGGCATTCCAGCGCTTCGCCGAGCGCTATAGCAAGCCGTTCCTGGTGTCATTGGGCGTGGAGATAGAAGGCAAGACAGAGCGGGGCTCCAGCGAATACTACAAGCCCGTCTCAAGGATAAGCCTGCTGGAGGACGCCCTGAAGGAGCTGGGCATCCCCGTGTACGGGACGCCGGAGCGGCTGGCCAACGGCATCCGGGCCCTGCACGCCCACGGCAGATGGCAGCGCATCGACGAGAAAGATTTTTAAGCCACGCCGGGGCTACAGATAACCATGCTTACAGTTGAACAGGGACAGCGGGCGGTGCGCTACGCCCGCCGGGTGATAGAACGACATGTACGCGGCGACGAGATACCAGACCTGGACGCCGACGAACCGTTCACCGCCAGGGCCGGCGTCTTCGTCACCCTGAACCGCCATCCATCCGGCGACCTCCGGGGGTGCATCGGCATTCCCGAGCCGTCGATGCAGCTCGCTGCAGCATTGCGGGAGGCGGCCACGTCGGCCACCCGGGACCCCCGGTTTCCCCCGTTGCAGGCGGACGAGCTCGACGCCATAACCGTCGAGGTGACCGTGCTGACGCCCCCGGAGAAAATCGAGGTGGACGCCCCCGCAAGATATCCCGAAAGCATCCGGGTAGGCAGGGACGGTCTCATCGCCGAGCGCCGCGGCCGCCGGGGACTGCTGCTCCCGCAGGTACCCGTCACGCAGGGCTGGGACGCCGAAACATTCCTGTCGCAGACATGCTGGAAGGCCGGCCTGCCGCCGGACGCCTGGCTGGACGAAGACACCAGGCTGTACCGCTTCCAGGGCGAGGTGTACCGGGAAACCGAGCCGCACGGCGACGTCGTCCGGGAAACATTGGACGATGACTGACCATGCCGGCTACCTCCGGTGCAAGCGCGTTCCCGCCGGCTTTGACAGCGACGACGACCGTACATCGCTGTGGGAGGAGCACGACCGGGCGTTGCACCGCCGACCTCGGGAGCGGCCCGAGCGGTCGCTGCTGGACCTCAAAGTAGCGATAGCCCGGCGCGTGTTTCATGACTGCCATTTCTGCGAGCGAGGCTGCCATGTCGACCGCGCCGCCATGAAAGGCTACTGCGGCGTTGGCGATGCGGCCGTAGCGTCGGAGTTCCTGCATTACGGGGAGGAGCCCATGCTGGTTCCCTCTCACACCATTTTTTTCACGGGATGCACCTTCACCTGCGTGTTCTGCCAGAACTGGGACATCTCCCAGCGGCAGCGCGGCATGTACGTCCGGCCGGAACAGCTCGCCGAGGTCATCGAAACGCGGGATGGTGTCAACGTCAACTGGGTGGGCGGCGACCCGACGCCGAACCTGCCCTACATCCTGGAGGTATTGCGGGCCTGCAGCCGGGACGTGCCGCAGATATGGAACAGCAACATGTACTGCAGCGAGGAAACCATGAAGCTGCTCGACGGCGTGATGGACATCTATCTCACCGACTTCAAGTACGGCAATGATGCATGCGCGGCGGAGCTCTCCGACACCCCCGGCTACTGGGACGTCGTCACCCGGAATCATCGTATCGCTGATGGGCAGGGCGACCTGGTCGTCCGCCATCTCGTCATGCCCACTCATGTCGACTGCTGCTCGCTGCCCATCATGGACTGGCTCGCCGAACATGTGCCGGAGGCCGCGGTGAACATTATGGACCAGTACCGGCCATGCTACCGGGCGAGCGAGCACCCCGGCATAGACCGCCGCATAACCAGGGAGGAATACCGCCGGGTCGTCGACCATGCACGTCAGCTCGGGCTGGAGCTTGTCGAATAGTTCCGGAAGGAATAAAAAGCATCTTCCACTGTACAACCGTGACCAAGCGACCGCTGCACGTCCACCTCATCGAAACCGTGTTTCCACTGCGGTTCATCCTGGCCAGGCTCACCCGGTTTGCGCCCATCGGAAAGCTCGCGGATAAAATATTGTTCGAGCACGACGACCTCTTCTACCTGCCAAAGGATGACATCGTGGAAATCAACCGGGCGGTGGAGCAGCCGGAGTCGATGGTGGTACCCTCCCGGGTCGTCGAGCATTATATCGACAGGGCGAGGCATCGCTTCATCATGGACTTCTGCATCTGCCGCGACGCAACGCAATGCCAGGATTACCCGGTCGAGCTGGGCTGCCTGTTCCTGGGCGAGGCAACGCAACATATCGACCGCTCGCTCGGCCGCGAGGCATCCAGAGAGGAAGCATTGGAGCACCTGCAGCGGTGCCGAGAGGCCGGCCTGGTGCACCTTGTTGGCCGGAACAAGCTCGACACCCGGTGGCTCAACGCGCATCCCGGCGAAAAACTGCTCACCGTATGCAACTGCTGCCCATGCTGCTGCCTCTGGCTGATGCTCCCCCGGCTCGAAGGCAGCATTGCAGGCAAGCTGCACCGGATGGACGGCGTCACCGTCACCGTGAGCGACGCCTGCACCGGCTGCCGCGCCTGCACCGATGTCTGCTTCGTGGACGCCATCTCCATCGAGGACGGCCGGGCGGTCATCGGCGACGCATGTCGCGCCTGCGGACGCTGCGCCGAAACCTGTCCCAGCCAGGCCATCGCCGTCACGATTGACGAGGACGCGGTCGAACGGGCCATCGGGCGCATCAACGACGTGGTGGACGTCTCGTAGGTGCCGTACCCTCGCTGTAAGGTTAACGTTATATAGCGGCTTTATATGAGGAAAACGGGGATATCATGAACAGAAAAACCTTGTTTGTTTTCGCTGCGGCGCTGGCCATGCTGACGGCGCCGCTGGCAGGCACCGTTCATACCTCGTTTTCATCTGACCGTGCGTCTATGGGGACAGCAACCGGCGACGGCGACCTCGACCCGTTGGTCGACCTGGAGCTGCAGGTGACGGTCGAGCGCGCCCGGAAGCTCGACGTGGTCATCGGGCAGCCGCCGTCGTTTTCGGTGCGCGTTACGGTCAACGGCGATACCTGGGAGAGCGACGAGGTGCAGGGCTACGACGTCTGGGACATCGGCACCGCCAGCTTAGACATCCCCGACGACGAGGCGAGCGTGGCGGTGACCATCGAGGTGCTGGAGGACGGCGAGGTCATGGATATCTCGCGGGGTGACGGCGCGCTGAAACTTACATATGACGTCAAGACCGGCGACTGGACAGGCGGCGACGTCCTGGGCGACCCGGACGGCTACGGCCATGCCGTCGGCTGCGAAAACAACGAGAGCGACGCAACGGATTACGAGATATGGTTCGACATCGGATGCAACGACTACGACGGCGACGGCCTCACCCATTGGGAGGAGGTCAACGTCTACGGAACCGACCCCGCGGTCGACAACAGCGGAGAGGACGCCGACGGCGACGGCGTGCCCATCGAATGGGAGGACCGCTGGGGATACGACCCCTTTACCTGGGACGACCACGCCAACCTGGACCCCGACCGGGACGGCCTGCAGAACACCGAGGAGTACATGATGCACCGGTGGCTGGCCGACCCCTTCCGGCAGGACATCTACATAGAGAACGACTACATGGAATCCCACAACGGCATCACCCCCGTCATTCCCGGGGAATCCCTGCAACTGCAGTATACGTCGTTCGCGGAGCACGATATCCTGCTGCTGGTGGACGACGGCCTCATGGGCGGCAGCGACGTCGTTCCCTACCGGGAGATGAGATGGGACGACTACGAGGAATACTATACTGACTACTTCCTGCACGGCGACTCCGCCAATCCCCGCCGGGGAGTCTTCCACTGGGCGCTCATCATCCACGACGCCAACCGGGTGTTCGGTCGGGGGGTGGGCGGATTCAATTTCATGCGCGACTCCTTCGCCATCTGCAGCGCCTACGTCCAGCGGTGGCGCCCCTGGGAAGAAGGCATGATACTGGGCCACGGCGGCACCTACATGCACGAGCTCGGCCACCAGCTCGGCCTGCCGCACCTTCGCACCTTTCCCTGGCAGCCGGCCTACTGGCTCTCCGGGGCCTACCGGAGCTGCATGAACTACCGGTACAACTTCAAGATCGTGGACTACTCCGACGGCAGCGGCGGCGGCCCCTACGACCGCGACGAATGGAGCAGCCTGGACCTCGCCCGCGTCGACGGCTAACGGATACACGGGTACGAAAGAGTTATAATGCCATGTCCATTTCAGCCCAGTGTACATGGTCAAGGAAGAGATAGGCAGGGTCAAGGAGGTGGAGCAGCGGGCGGTGGAGCGCATCGACCAGGCCGAGAGCGAGGCTGACTGGATCGTCAAAAAAGCCCGGGAGAAGGCGGAGCAGGAGGCGCAGTCCATCATCACGTCGGCCCGCGAAACAGTCCAGCAGCAGGTGGAACAGGCCCGCCAGGAGGCGGAGCAGGAGGCCCGGCAGGTGCGGGCGGAGGGCGAACGGGCGGCAGACCGCCTCGGCAAAGCTGCCTCGTCCCGCGTCGAAAAAACGGCGCATAACGTCGTGGATATGTTACTGGAATAATAACATGCTGTTTCCGTCAGAGATGAGCCGGGTTGCCATCCTCACGCACCAGGAGCAGAGCGACCAGCTCGTCGAACGGTTGCACCATGCCGGCCTGATGGAGATATCCCGCACCTCGATGGAAGACGTGGAAGAAGGCAGCATGCACCCCGAGGTGGACCAGTGTGCCTCACGGGAACTCCGCCTCACACGCATCCTCAACATTCTCAAACAATACGAAAAAAAGCAGTCGGGTATACGGGCCATGCTGCAGCCATCCATTCCAGAACCACGGCCTGCGTCATGCTGCGCCCTGGACGAAAAAATCGCCGCTGCCGACGAGCTGCTGGAAGACATCGAACGGTTCGTCATCAACGCCGAGGACGACATCGAAACCATCGACAAGCGCCTCGACGCCCTGGCGGAACAGCATACCAGGCTGGAAAAGCTGGCTGCGCTGGACATCGACCTCGCCTGGCTGGGCACCTCCCGTTTCACGGCTATCATGGCAGGGTTATCCGGCGACCTGGCGTCGTTGCATGAATCGCTGGCGGACAGCCCCGTGCATGTCTATAGCGAGGCGGTCGACGATGAGGAATGGGCCGTGCTGCTGGTTGCCCATCGAGACGACATCGAAGCGATGCGCCGGGCGAAGCATTTCGAAGAAGTCGAGATATCGGCCTCCGGGCCGCCCGGGCAGATGGTGTCCTCGCTGGAACGGGAAAAAAGCGACCTGGACGCCAAAAAAAAGCAGCTGGCGGACAGCCTCCGCGAGATATACCACCGGCGGCGGGACGACATCCTCGCCATCCGGGAGGAGATACGGCTGGAAAAGCAGCGCCGTGAGATACCGGAGCGCTTCGGCTGCACCCGTTACACGATGCTCATCCAGGGATGGTGCCTCGCCAGCGATGCAAAGCATCTTGAACGGCTGGTGGAGGACGCCACCGACGGCGATGCGGCCTTTACCGCGAAGACGGCGCCGCGGGAAAGCGACGAGGCGCCGATTCATCTTGATCTGCCGCGATGGGCGGGCTCATTCCGGACGTTTCTGGAGCTCTTTGCGCTGCCCAGATATAACGAGATAAATCCCTCCATGTTCCTCGGCATCTCGCTCATCCTGTTTTTCGCCATCATGCTCGGTGATGCCGGCTACGGCATTTGTATCCTTGTCCCCTCGATATGGGCCTATCTCCGCCTCGGCAAGTACAGCGACACCATCAGGGACTGGTCGTTTCTGGGCATCTGGATGGGTATCGGGACCATCGTGGCCGGCTTCCTGTTCAACGGCTTCTTCGGCGACTTCATCCCCCGCTTCATCTACGGCAACCCCGACCGGACGTTTTACAGCGCAACGCTGCTCGGCTTTGAGCTGCCCATCGACGCGCTGCACAAGCCGCTTATCATCCTGTCGATGACCCTGCTCGTCGGGCTGGCGCACCTCAACCTGGGCATCCTGCTCGGCGCCTACCAGAGCTACAAGCGGGGGAGGATGAAGGACCTGGCGCTCGACCAGGCGGCCTGGATGGTGCTCCAGTTCGGCGGCGGCGCCCTGATCGGCAGCATGCTGCTTGACCTGTGGACATTGCCGTCGTGGCTGTATACGCTGGCCGTCGCGTTCACGATTGTGGGCCTCGTCGCGTTGTTTGTGAACAACGGCCCGATGGGCTTTTTCGAGCTGACCGGGTACATCGGGGATTGGCTGTCCTATGCGCGGCTGCTGGCGCTGGGGCTGGCCACGGCCGGTATGGCGATGGCGTTCAACATCGTGGCCGAGCTGCTGCCGTCGCTGGTTCCCTACGCCGGGATTGTGCTGGCCCCGGTGGTTCTCGTTCTCGCGCATCTCATCAACCTGCTGCTGCAGGCCCTGGGTGCCGGCGTGCACGCATTGCGCCTGCAGTACGTCGAGTTTTTCGGCCGCTTCTACGACGGGGGCGGCCGCAGATATAATCCCTTTCACATTGAGAGAAAATATACGGAGGAAATAAAATGAGGAAAACTGTGGTAATAGGAGTGGCCCTCGTGGCCCTGGTGCTCTGTGCTGGCCCCGCGTCGGCCGCCGGCCTGGAAGACGGGCAGGCGGGCGAAACCCAGGCGAACATCCTGATCGGCTGTATGCTGGCGGTGTCCATCGCCGGTATCGCCTCCGCCTTCGGCCTTGCCTTCGCGGGCAACTCGGCCGTGGCGGTCACCGCGGAAAAACCGGAACTGTTCGGACAGCTGCTGGTGCTCCAGGTGCTGCCCATGACCCAGGCGGTCTACGGACTGCTCATCGCGGTCCTGCTCATGATGGGAGCCGGCCTGCTGGGCGGCGGCGCCGACATTGCGCTGCTGGAGAACAGCGCCCTTGGACTGGGCGGCATCGCCATCGGGCTCGTCGTCGGACTGACCGGCATCTCAGGCATCGGGCAGGGTATGGTCGCCGCGTCGTCGATTTCGGCAGTCGGCCGCAATCCCGATGTAGCTGCCAGGGGCATCATCTTCACCGTGATGCCCGAGACCATCGCCATCTTCGGACTGCTGGTCGCCATCCTGCTGATGTCCGGCCTGAGCCTGCTGTAAACCATGTCGCTGGAATCCCTCATCGAGCGGATTGAACATGATGCCTCCCGCGAGGCAGAGGATATCCTCGAGCAGGCGGAGCAGCGCGCCGACGACATCGTCCGGGAGGCCCGTGAGCAGGCAGAGAAAGAGGCCGATGACATCCGCAGCCAGGGAGAGAAACAGGCCGCCCGCGTTCATGACAAGACGCTGGCCGTGGCCCGCCGAAAGGCCCGCGAGGCCCGGCGGCAGGCGAAGGAAGACGTGATGCAAGACTGCCTGCAGCGCGTCCGCCGGCAGCTCGCCGAGGCACACGGCGACGCCTACGAGGCACATGTCAGGCAGTCGATACAGCAGGGCAAGGAGCATTTCGATGACTGCATCGTGCTCGTCTCGCGCGACGTCGACGAGGACATCGCCGCGTCGCTGGACGTACCCGTCGAAGGAAACATCGACGACATCGGCGGCGTCGTCGTCAAAAGTGCAGATGGCACCCGCCAGCTGGACGAGACATTCGAATCACTGCTGGAGCGGCGCATGGGCGAGATCCGCATCCTGATGGCAGAGCACCTGTTCGAGGAGGAAGACGCGTGAACCTGGCCACTGTTCTCTGGGTTGGAGCCGCAGCCGCCGGCGTCGGGGTAGCCGCAAAGTTTATGCCGTCTATCATGTCGATAGCCGGCTTTACCTATCCCAACGCCAAGTTCAACGCCATCGGCGCCCCCTACATCGAAAAAAAGGGGCTGGCTCCGCTCGTGAACAGTGACACCCTCGACCAGTTCACCGGAAACGTGACAGGCCGGGATTTCTCGCTGGAGGGCGACACCGTGACAGCGGTGCAGCGCAGCATCGACGGCTCGCTCGCCCGGATGGTCGACATGGCGAAAAAGGACTCCCCGGAGGGCATGGCCCCGTTTTACGAGGCATACCTGCAGAAGCTTGACGCCCGCCCGGTCAAGGAGGCCATCAAGGCCGTCATGCGCAACGAGACGCCCAGGGAACGGCAGGCACACTCCGACTGGGGTACATCGCTGCTGCGGGCCCTCGGCAGGGCGGACCGGGAGCAATTGCTTAAAGCGCTGTCCGCGCACGGCATGCACGAGGTCCGGGAGCATGTCGCCGACGATGCATCGCCGGCGGCCGTCGAATACGCGGTCGACCGCTATCTCATCGGCCGGCTTCGGGACGTGGAGCTGCCCAAGCCGACCCGCCATACCCGGGACGTGTATGTCAAGCGCCTGGTAGACGTCATGAACCTCAAGGCCATCTTCCGGGCCAAGTATTACCACGTTGCAGATATCGAAATAATGCTGTTCGGCGAGGGCCGCGAGCTGGCCGGCTGGACGCTGGAGCACATGCTCAAAATCGATTCCATCCCCGAGATTATCTCGCTGCTCGAGGGCACCGCCTACATCGACGCCCTGCGGAACGCCATGCCCCGCTACGAGGAGCAGGGGGTGCCGGCGCTGGAGATGGCCCTCGACGTGCAGCTCCTGCACATCGTGGCCGACCTGGCCCGTGACGACAGCATGGGGCTCGGGGCCGGCATCCGGTTCGTGGTGGAGAAAGAATACGAGGCGCGCAACCTCCGGGCCATTGCGAAGGGCGTGGCCGAGGGACTGCCGTCGGAGCAGCTATGGGACATGGTGGTGATGGCGTGAACGAGGACATGAAGATAGCGGTCATCGGCGACGCTGACACCGTGGCATTGTTCCAGCTGGCCGGCGTGGGCCGGGCCGTGGTCGCCGACGACGACGTCGAGGCGCGGTTTGACGAGCTGATGGGGGAGGAAGACGTCGGCGTTGTCATCGTGACGGAGCGGGTCGCGCAGTCGATCATGAAAAAGATTACCCAGGTAAAATTGCAGAAAGAGCTGCCCGTCATCGTGGAGGTCCCCGACAAGCGGGGCAAGATGGAGGAATGGGAGGACTCCATCGACATGCTGATACGACGGGCGGTCGGAGTTGAGATTTAAATTGGAGCGTGAAAGTATGGCTGACAAGGAAGGAAAAATAGACAACGTGGCCGGGCCAGTGGTGAAGGCCACGGAGATGAAGGGAGCGAAAATGTACGACCTGGTGCGGGTCGGCGAGGAAGGCCTCATCGGCGAGATCATCGAGCTCAAGGAGGACCAGGCCACCATCCAGGTGTACGAGGACACCACCGGGCTGCAGCCCAAAGATAAAGTGGTCAACACCGGCATGCCCCTGGCCGTTGAGCTCGGACCGGGCCTCATCACCGCCATCTACGACGGCATCCAGCGCCCGCTCCCCGACATCATGGAAAAATCTGGAGATTTCATCGCACGCGGCGTGGAGGCCCCGGCCGTCGACCGCGAGGCAGAATGGGATTTTACCCCGAAGGTGCAGAAAAACGACACCGTCCGGGGCGGAGACATCCTGGGCGTGGTGCAGGAAACTCCCGTGGTGGAACACCGCGTCATGGTCCCCCCGGACGTCCAGGAGGCAACCGTCACGTCGATCGAGGAGGGCAGCTACACCGTGGAGGACACCATAGCCGTGCTGGACGTCGACGGCGAACAGCGCGAGGTAGCGATGCTGCAGCGCTGGCCCGTCCGGAAGGCCCGCCCGGAGAAGAAAAAGCTGCCGCCGAGCATCCCGCTCATCAACGGGCAGCGCATCTTTGACACGTTTTTTCCCATGGCGAAGGGCGGCACCGCCGCCATCCCCGGCGGGTTTGGCACCGGCAAGACGGTGTCGCAGCATCAGCTGGCCCGGTGGAGCGACGCCGACATCGTCATCTACATCGGCTGTGGGGAGCGCGGCAACGAGATGACCGAGGTATTGCGCGATTTCCCGGAGCTCAAGGACCCCCGGACGGGGGAGCCGTTGATGAACCGGACGATTCTGATCGCGAACACGTCCAACATGCCTGTGGCGGCCCGTGAGGCATCCGTCTACACGGGTATCACGCTGGCCGAGTACTACCGGGACATGGGCTACGACGTGGCGTTGATGGCTGATTCGACGTCGCGGTGGGCGGAGGCCCTGCGGGAGATATCCGGCCGGCTGGAGGAGATGCCCGGCGAGGAGGGCTATCCCGCCTATCTGGCCTCGCGTCTCGCAGGTTTTTATGAGCGCGCCGGCCGCATCAAGACCATTGGGAGCGATGACCGCGAGGGCTCGCTGTCCATCATCGGCGCGGTGTCGCCGCCGGGCGGGGATTTTTCGGAGCCGGTGACGCAGAACACGCTCCGTATCGCCAAGGTCTTCTGGGCGCTTGACTCCGACCTGGCGGACAGGCGTCATTTTCCCTCCGTCAACTGGCTGCGCAGCTATTCCCTGTACCTCGACCGGGTGAAGGACTGGTGGAGCGAGCATGTCGGCGAGGACTGGCTTGCCTATCGAAACGAGGCGATGGCGCTGCTGCAGCGTGAGGACGAGCTGCAGGAGATCATCCGGCTGGTCGGCCCGGACGCGCTTCCGCCCTCGGACAGGGCGGTGCTCGAGGGTGCGCAGATTATTCGGGAGGATTTTTTGCAGCAGAACGCCTACCACGAGGTGGACACGTTTTGCCCGTCTGAGAAGCAGTACGAGATGCTGCGTATCATGCTCAAATACTATCATCTTGTCGAGGGGCTGGCGTCGCCCACGTTTGACTTCGACCGGGTCAAAAAGCTCGACGTCCGGGTGCGCATCTCCCGGTTGGGCACCGTGCCCAACGAGGAATGGGAGGAGCGCTTCCCTGAGATAGAGGAACAGATGGAAAAAGAAATAGCAGCGTTGGAGGAATAAACATGGAAGGAATGGTCTATACCACGGTTACAGAGGTCTCGGGCCCCCTGATGGTCGTCGACGAGGTGGAGGGCGTGGGCTACGGCGAGGTCGTCCACATTACCACGTCGGAGGGCGAGAAGCGCACCGGTCAGGTGCTGGAGATCGGCGGCGGCCGGGCCGTCGTGCAGGTGTTCGAGGGTACTACGGGCCTGGATACCGCTGACACCTCCGTCCGGTTTACGGGCACGCCCATGCAGCTCGGGGTGACCGGGGACATGCTGGGCCGTACCTTTGACGGCACCGGCAACCCCATCGATGATTCGCCGGCGCCCATCCCGGATGACATGCGGGATGTCAACGGCTCGCCCATCAATCCCTCGGCGAGGGAGTATCCCCGGGATCCCATCCAGACGGGTATCTCCACCATCGACGGCATGAACACGCTCGTACGGGGGCAGAAGCTGCCCATTTTTTCGGGCTCCGGGCTGCCGCACAACAACCTGGCGGCGCAGATTGCCCGGCAGGCGCAGGTGCGCGGTCAGGAAAACTTCGCCGTGGTGTTCTGCGCCATGGGTATCACCGCCGAGGAAGCCGACTTTTTCATGCGTGACTTCGAGGAAACCGGGGCCATCGAGCGGAGCATCCTGTTCCTCAACCTGGCCGACGACCCGGCCATCGAGCGCCTCATCGCACCGAAGATGGCGTTGACCGCCGCCGAGTACCTGGCGTTCGACATGGACATGCACGTTTTGATTATTCTCACTGACATGACCAACTACGCCGAGGCATTGCGGGAAATCGCGGCTGCCCGCGAGGAAGTGCCCGGCCGGCGCGGCTACCCCGGCTACATGTACACCGACCTGGCGCAGCTGTACGAGCGGGCCGGTCGCATCGAGGGCCGGGAGGGGTCCATCACCCAGATACCCATTCTGACGATGCCCGACGACGACATCACGCATCCGATTCCTGATTTGACGGGCTATATAACCGAGGGGCAGATTGTTTTGTCGCGGGAGCTGCAGAACAAGGACGTGTATCCGCCGATCGCGGTGCTGCCTGCTCTTTCCCGGCTCATGGCCGAGGGCATCGGCGAGGGGCGCACCCGGGCCGACCATCATCAGCTGTCCACGCAGCTTTACTCTGCATATGCGGAGGGATGCGACCTGCGCGATCTCGTTGCCGTTGTGGGCGAGGAGGCGCTGACCGAGCGCGACCGCCGCTACCTCAAGTTTGCCGGCGCTTTCGAGGAACAGTTCGTGTCGCAGGGCGAGGAGGAAAACCGGACGTTCAACGAGACGTTCGACCTGGGCTGGGAGCTGCTCGGCATGCTGCCCCGTGAGGACCTGAAAAAGATAGACGAAAAATACATCGAGCAATACTACCCGGAGTGATGGTATGGCGAAGGAGATAATGGAAGGCGTCAAGCCGACCCGCATGGAGCTTCTGGAGATACGGAAGCGGAAGGCCCTGGCCAGCAAGGGGCACGAGCTGCTGTCCCAGAAGCGCGACGCCCTTATCTCCGACTTTTTCGACATCATCAGGGACCGCCGGCAGAAACGCGAAGAGATGGAGGACAAGCTCCGCCAGGCGTTTACGGCGCTCATCCAGGCGGAGATGCTGATGGGCGAGGAGCAGGTGCGCGAGCTGGCGGCGGCGATGCGCGACGACCGCTCCGTCGAGCTAAACCGGAAGCACGTGATGGGGGTACCCATCGTGGCTTTCGAGCTTGACGACCGCTCCGTCGAGCAGTACGGCGTGCTGGACACCTCTGCGGCTCTTTCCGAGGCCATTCGGCAGGGCCAGGAGGCGCTCCGGGAGACGATAGCGGTGGCCGGCATCGAGAGCAGCATCCAGCGGCTCGGCAAGGAGATTGAGAAGACGAAGCGCCGGGTGAACGCGCTGGAGCACATCTTTATCCCGAAGCTGGAGGGTACCATCGAGTACATCGAGCGGCAGCTCGAGGAGCGGGAACGCGAGGATTTTGTCCGGCGGAAGCGGATGAAGTCGCTCATGGAGGCGGAGCATGGATAACATCGAGGAGGACCCCGTCCTGGGCCGATTTTTCGATACGCCGGAGAAAAAGGCTCGGTGGATGCGCCGTCTCAATCTGGCCTATATATTATGGATAATATTTGTTATTATTGGTGTTGTGGTCTTTGTGGCTCTTCAGGTGCTGTAACCTGGCTGCTTCCCTGAAAAAATATCGAAGCATTTAAATGCTATTAAGAGATACACTTGGAGAGGCGATACCAATGGCATTTACATATAAAAGCAAGGGGAAAGAATATACATTGTACACACGAGACGTCGAACTGAAAGGTGGAAAAACCCAGACCATCTACTTTTTCAGTGCCCGCACGCCAAAGAGCGGCAAGCCGACGGAGAAGCCAAAGGGATACGACGTCAAGGTAAACAAGCGAACCGGTCTTCCCTTCTTGAAAAAGAAATAGACCCGTTCCCCCTCTTTCTTCCTTTTTTTTCAATTTTCTGAGCCGACCGACTCCAGCTGGCTCATAATGTTCCATATCGCCGTTCGCCCGTGGATGGGCACGTTGGGATCGTTCACCAGGTCGTCCAGCACGGAAAGCGCCGATGCAACCCGGACGTCAAGCGATTCGTTGCTGCGCTGCAAAATCGCATGCACTTCTTTGGCCCCCTTCCGAATGTTCCGCGGCACGGATACATCGTCATGTAACTCCTTGAGGGCGTCGCAGATTTGGGCTACCTGTTGAGATGTCACGTTATCACCTAAAAACAAGGGGTGTAACACTCTCCGACATAAAAAATTTGTGTCTTCCCCGGGCGCCAGGAGGTGGTAGATGCAGATTAGCCATCTTCATATAAAAAGCTGTGTGTTTTTGAGCGAG
>CAZQNC010000005.1:0-28409 GCA_964594625.1 uncultured Thermoplasmatales archaeon
GGATGTTGAACGCCCGGAACAGGACACCCTTGGCGCTCTCCAGCCGGAGCTGCTCCCGCCTGACCGATGGGTCCATGGGATTGTTGGCCGACCAGTAGAAGCCGTTGGTGGTCCGCCAGACGGCGCTCTCGTACAGGCCAAGCTCGAAGCGGGCGATTTCGCCGGTGGTGCTGTCGCCGATGAGCCACACCGCGTTCATGATGCCGTTGTTGTTGCCCCGCAATGCTTCGATGGCGTCGTCGACGGTGCTGCCGTACTGCATCGCGGTGCGGGCCCGGACGGCCAATGGCAATCCATTTTTCTTCCAGAGCCCCTGCGGGCAGGTGGTCTCGATGAGCACCAATCCCTGGTCGTTCTGGTAGTAGTCCTCGTCGCTCCAGATGAGGCCGGGCGAGGTGCCCATTACGATGCGGTTGCCCCTCGCCGGAATGATGTCCATGATGACGTTCCAGCGCTGCGCGATGTAGTAGCTGTACCACCAGCTGCCGAACCAGACTGAATCAGATGCAACCATCTGGCCGTTGGTGGTCGCGTCGCCCGTGGCGATGAACCCGTTGCAGTGGTGCGCGGGCGGCTGGTTGACCAGGGAGGTGATGAAATCGGCCTGTTTTTCCTCCAGCTCAGGGGCGACGCCCAGCAGGTCGTAGTAGAGGCTGCGGAGCGGATGGATGCTCTTCGCCGGGTTTACCAGCATGGACATGAACTCGTACATCTCGTTGAGCGTCAGGATGTCCTCGTAGGTGACGGGTTCGCCGAACAGTTGCCCGCCGCGGTTGGCGACACCCTGGGCGATGCCCTTGACCTCCTGCTGGTATTCCACCGGATACTGCTCCCAGAAGATGTTCATGGCCCGGCTCCGGCAGAAGTTCCACCAGCGTTGCGATATCTGCTGGTAGCGTTCCGATGTCTGGTTGATGTGCAGACTGCTCATCACCGGGGCGTTGTGGATGGTGTTCGCCCACCGGGAGAGCATGTCCATGATCTCCGGGTAGAGAAGGTGACCGTGCTGCCGGCCTCGTTCGAGTGCGTCGCCCTCTATGTGGACGTAGATGAGCCCCTGGACGTTGTACCGGTAGCCCTGGCCGTAGCGGGCGGCGCTGTCGGAGACCACGGGGACGGTTTCGCCGGACCGCATCTCTTCGGGGGTGAGCGCTACGGCGGCGCCGGACAGCAGAAAGATGGCGACGATGAACGCGGCGACGTGTTTCATTGATAGTGCATCTGCTGGCGGTAAAAATAGTCTTCGCTTCACTCCTGCCAGAGCTGTTTGCGGTGGGCTTCGAGCAGCCGGTTTCCGAAGCCGAGGTGTTCCGCGTAGCTCTGTATGCGTTCGCCGTGGCGGTCGTATAGCCGGGGCAGTTGCTCCCGGTAGCGTGGGTCCCGGAGCAGGTGGTGGTCGAGCAGGAGCCGGCATCCCGTTTCGTCCATGATATGGCACATGTGTGCCTCCGCCTTTTCGAGATTTGCCTGGGAGAAGCGCCAGCCGAGCAGGTAGGTGGGCGGTCCGTCGGCGACCACGATGTCGGGCTGCTCGTGGATGATGTAGTCCGCCGCGGCGTCGTCAACGGGCCCCTGGACGTCGGAGGTGTACAGCAGGCTTTGCTGTCCCATCCTTACGGTGAGCATGGTCACGTAGCCGAGGCGGGTGCCCGGCGGACCGTGCGGCATGGGCGGGGAGAATTGCAGCGTGGTGTCGCCGTGCTCGTAGATGTGGCCGTCGCCTGAGACGAGCGAGGTATCGTCGAGCTGGTCGGCGAAGGCCGTGCCGCGTTGCTGCTGGCTCTTGTTGACGTGGCTGTCGGTGGCCTTGGCGTAGATGGTTTTCCCGTTGTATATGGCGCCGTCGCGGGCTACGTGGTCATAATGGTAATGGGTGATGGCGACGATGTCAGTGATATTGAGCATGCCGGCGATGCGCTGCTCCGCCTCGTTGAGAGCGTCCAGCTCCCGTGGATGGGGCTGCAGGCTGTACCGCTGGGGACCGAGGGCTGCCGCCGGGTCGATGAAAATACGTGTATCGGGGGTTTCCACGTGGAGGGCCATGGAGCGGACGCCGAGGGATTCCGCCGCGACGGGCGTTATCTTCATTGTTGGAGATTGAGATTTCCCTGGTGGCAGTCGTTCATCTGCGCGAACCCGTATCGGATGCTGAGGTTGATGTGGAGCACGGCCCAGGTTGCGGCCTCCTCGGCGGTGATGACGCCGTCCTCGTTGAGGTCGGCCGTGCCGTCGCCGCGGTCCGTGATGCCCTGCAGGGCGCCTGCCATGAGCATGGTGAGTATGCCGCCGTCCTCGGTGGCGATGGCCCTGCTGAAGGTGGTGGACGCGGTGACCAGCACCCGGCCTTTTTCCTCAATATTTGGATCGTCGCTGAACAGGTTTGCCACGCTTTCGAGGTCGTCGGGGCCGCCGAACTCCCCGGAGAAGCAGGCGTCGATGACGGACAGGATGTGCATCGAGCCGGTGTCGGCGAAAAAGGAGGCAACGTCGCCGTCGTAGAGCACGCCGTCCCAGAGTTGGATGGTGCCGTCGAACCACTCCGTGTCACCATCACCTCCAAACAATTCGGACTCGACGCCGCCGTGCCCGGATATCCAGAGCACCAGCCGCGACGCCTGGCCGGTCTGGCCGCTCAGCCATTCCATCGCCGCGGTCACATTGCTGCGGGTCGCGCAGCCGTTGGACAGGTACAGGATGTTGTCCCGGGGGAAGCCGTAGTGGTTGTACAGGGTGTCGAACGCCATGATGCCGTCCTTCCATGCAGCGATTTCGTCGCCCACCGGGTCGGTGCCGATGATGAGGGCCCATCGGTCGTCGTCCTGCGCTGTGTAGTCGACGGAGATGGTGCGGCTGATGTTGGCCCGCCGGGTGCCGTTGGCGTCCTCCATGTAGCATTCGATGCTGTGGACGCCGTAGTTGGCGAACCGGTAGGGCCACCGGAACGTGTAGACCGCGTCCGCGTTGACCGTCCGCCGCGTAGGGGTAACCGGGGGCAGCCCCAGCATCTCGTTCTGGCTGACATCGGTCGGCAGATATCTGTGCTCCGTATCCCGGGGTGAAAGCCGGTGTCCGTCGACCAGGCAGTGGGCGGTACCTTCGAAGGATTCCATGTTGTGCAGAAAAACGCGGTAGGTGAGAAACACCATGTCCCCGACACTAACGTTGCTCATGCTGTCTCCTGCGTACTGGTAGCCCACGTCCACCGTGGGAAGCCCGTTTTGCTGCACGTCGGAGATGTCGCTCACCGGGCGATATATCTCGGCGTAGCACTGCCGGGCGATGCCGGCGGGCTCTGCGCTGCCATTGTCGAGGCAGCCGGTCAACGGCAGCAGGAGCAGCAGGAGGACGAGCGCGACGGGACGCTTCCGCATGGCGCAATAACGCTGATTGTGCTAATAAAATTAACGGAATCCGAAAAACCGCCGGATATCCGCGGGTAACACCATAAATTCTTTATTATGATAACTCATATTAATCCAGATATGATTGCTGATGGGGCAGGAACGGAGGACGGCACACGCGGGGAGGATACCTGCCAGCAGCATCATATCAACGTGACACATCCCTTTCAACAGCTGGAACAGGCAAAGCCGCTGTTCAACATGCTCTCAGAGCACGTGGTCTTCCAGGACACCGACCACGTCATACGCTGGGCGAACACGGCAGCCGCACAGTCTGTCGACAGCACCAGCAGCGACCTGCAGGGCAAACACTGCTACCAGATATGGGCACACCGAAACAAGCCGTGCCCCGCATGCCCCGTCGAAACAGCGCTGCACACCGGCGAACCGCAGCAGGGAGAAACCACAACGGAGGATGGAAAAACCTGGCTGGTGCGGGCCACACCCCTTCGAAACGCAGACGGCGACGTCATCGGAGCCATCGAAACCACGCTGGACATCACCGAGCGAATGATGGCGGCCCGGGCCCTGCGCGACACCGCAGAGCGGTTCAGCCAGCTGTTTGAACTGAACCCCGACACCATGTTTATCCTCGACGAAGACGGCGTGTTCGAAACCATCAACGCGCTCACCATCACCGACTACGACAAAGAAGACATCATCGGCCGTCATTTCAGCGACGTGCCATTTTTCCCAGAGGAAAGCAGGCAGGCGGCCCTGCACCGATTCAGGCAGCGACGGCAAGGAGAAGACGTCCAGCCCTACAGCATACCGGTCACCACGAAAAACGGTGACACGCGGTACGCCCAGATAAACGCGGTGCAGCTCCCCGACGGAAAGACGCTCGGTATCGCCCGGGATGTCACCGAGCAAAAAAGAAAAGAGCAGCGCATCCGGGCATCGGCGGAGGAAATGCAGGTTATATCGGAGACGGCGATGCAGCTGAACACGTGCGACACCATCCAGGAGGTATGCCGTCTGGTGGGAGACACCGTCCGGCGGTTCAACCCCGACGGCTACGTCATCGTGACCGCCCCCGACAGGCTGCACGGAGACATCAGGATACAGTACACCGCCGGGTTTTCATCGTTTCTCGAACGGCTCACCCGGATGCTCGGCATGAACCCGCAGCATATGACGTTCTCCGTCGAAGAGATGACACATGAAGAACGGGAGCTGTTCACCGCCGGCCGGCTGGTCGAGATGCCCGGCGGGCTGTACGCGCTCTCCACCCGGAAGATACCGCGGCCGATCTGCCATGTAATAGAGCGACTGCTCGGGCTCGACGCCATCCATACCATGGGATTTGCCATCGACCACACCCCGTTCGGCGGCGTCATCCTGCTGCGGCCAGCGGGCAGCCAGCTCCGGCACGTGGACGCCACGGAGGCCATCATACGGCAGGCAGCAGCCGTGATCGAACGAAAACTGGCGCAGAAAGCGCTGCAGGCAAGCGAGGCACACAGCCGGGCGGTGCTCGACGCGATTCCCGACCTCATGTTCCAGTTCGACGCCGAGGGCGCCATCATCGCCTATGAGGGAGCCCGAAAGAACCTGTACCGTGACCCTGACGAATTTCTGGGCAACAGCATCCGAGACGTGCTGCCGGAGGACCTGACCGAGACGACGATGGCGCACATCGAGCGGGCGCTGGCGACCGGCGAGGTGCAGCGCTACGAATACGAGCTCCCGGTACAGGATGAGCAGCGATATTTCGAGGCGCGTATGGCCCCGGCCGGCGACGCAAGCGTGGTGGCCATCGTCCGGGACATCACCGAACGGAAACGGACGGAGAAAGCGCTCCGGCAAAGCGAGAAGAAGTTCAGGCTCATCACGGAAAATACCAGCGACTACATCTCAATTACAAACTGGAAGGGCGAATATCAGTATGTCAGTCCGTCGCACCGGCAGCTGGGCTACGAGCCGGAGGACCTCATCGGGAAGTCCGGGCTGTCCATGCTGCACCCCGACGACCGACAAAAGCTGCTGCCATTGCTCAGGAAATATGCGGCCATGAAGCTGCGGGACGCCGTCGGCCTGTACCGGAAAGGTATCACTGAGCGCTTCAGCTTCCGGTTCCCCGATATCGAGGGCACATGGCATCATGTCGACACGACCGCCGACCTCGTGAAGTCGCCGGACGGAGACGAGCTCCAGATACTGCTCGTCTCCAGGGATGTCACCGAGCAAAAAAAGCTGCTGGAGGAGCTCAAAGAAAGCGAGGAGCGCTTCCGCACCGTGTTCGAGCACACCATGGTGGGCGTCTACAAGACCACGCCCGACGGCCGCATCCTGATGGCCAACCCGGAGATGATAGACATGCTGGGCTACAGCTCGTTCGAGGAGCTGACGCAGCGAAACCTCGAACTGGAAGGATTCGAGCCGGCCTACGACCGGGAACGGTTCAAGCACGCGGTCGACGAAAACGACATCGTCATGGGGCTGGAATCGTCCTGGACCCGGCAGGATGGCACCACCCTGCACGTCCGGGAGAACGCCAAGGCCATCCGCGACGACAACGGCGACATACAGTACTACCTGGGCACCGTGGAGGACATCACCGAGCGGAAACAGGCAGAGGAACAGGTCGCCCGGCTCAACGACACCCTCCGGCTCATCAACAAGATCATGCGGCATGACCTTCTCAACCATCTCAACATCGCGCAGAGCGCCCTCGAGCTTTTCGAGGGAGACCGGGACATGTCGTTCTGCGAAAAAGCCCGCAGCCGGATGCTGCAGGGCATGCAGCTCATCAAGCGTATGCGGGAGCTGGAGTCACTCGTCGGCTCAGGCGGAAGCCTCCGGCCCTACGACCTGCGGGACGTGGCCGAGGAAGCCGTCGCCGACTGCCCGCTGGACTGCACCATACGCGGCCAGGGAACCATACGCGCCGACGACGCCATCTACCCAACGGTGGAAA
Organism: uncultured Thermoplasmatales archaeon; assembly: GCA_964594625.1. Lineage (GTDB taxonomy): Archaea > Thermoplasmatota > E2 > UBA202 > DSCA01 > CAZESS01. The sequence goes on from CAZQNC010000005.1 coordinate 6,322, forward strand.
ACCTGGTGCGCAACACCGTCGAACATGCAGACGCCACCAGCATCGACGTCTCCATCGCCAGCAGCAACGGCAACGTCGACCTCCGCATCGCCGACGACGGCACCGGCATCCCCGACGACCTGAAAGAAAAAGTGTTCGAGGAACAATACAGCTACGGCAGCAGCGCCGGCTCCGGGCTGGGATTGTACATCGTCAGGCAGACCGTCGAGCGCTACGGCGGCAGCATACACATCGAGGACAACGAGCCCCGGGGAACCGTTGTCCTGGTGAGGTTGCCGGAGGAGGGGCAATGAAGCAACAGGATCATGCCGGGCGGGACGGCCTGCAATGGGAACATATCTTCCAGGCAATCGGCCATCCCACGCTGGTGCTGGACCCGGAGCACGTCATCGTCCTGGCAAACGATGCCGCAGCCGACGCCACCGGTCTAACCCGGGATGAACTGGTCGGAAAAAAATGCTACGAAGTGTTCCATGCATCCGGGCAGCCTCCGGAGCGATGTCCGATGGAATCCATGAAGCAGTCCGACCGGATGGAAACCGAGACGATGGAGATGGAGACCCTGGAGGGAATCTATCTGGTTTCGTGTACGCCCGTGTTCGACGAACGCGGAGCCGTGGATAAAATCATCCATATCGCCACGGATGTCACCAAGCGAAAGCAGATGGAAAAAGATCTCCTGCGGAGCGAGGAAAAATACAGGAGCCTGTTTTATCAAACGCCCCTGGGGACATTCCACTATAACGAGCAGGGCGTCATTACCGACTGCAATGAGAAATTTGTGGAGATAATCGGCTCGTCGAAAGAGGCCCTCATCGGTCTTGACATGCTGCATGACCTGGACGATACACGGATAATAGAGGAGATCGCATCTTCGTTGGAGGACGGTAAGGGATACTACGAGGGCGCGTATACCTCCGTAACCGCAGGGAAAACCACGCCGGTACGGGTTTTTTTCAAGGGCATGCGTGACGAACACGGAAACATTTACGCCGGGATGGGTCTGGTCGAAGACATCACCGAACGGAAACTGACGAAAGAAAAACTGCAGGAATCCGAACGAAAAATGAGGACGTTGATGGGCAACCTGCCCGGCATGGCGTATCGCTGCAAAAATGTTCCCGGGTGGACCATGGAATACGTGAGCGAGGGATGCCTCGCATTGACCGGCTATGAACCACGGGAGGTAATGAACGACAGGGTCATCGCCTACGAAGACATCATCCATCCCGACGACCGGGAGATGGTCCGGGAAACGGTGCAGGACGCCATACAGATGGGGGAACATTTTGAAGTTGAATACCGAATCATCACGAAACGCAACGAGGAAAAATGGGTATGGGAGCGTGGCATGTGCATCTCGTCCGCCGGGGGCGAACCAGCCATGCTTGAAGGATTCATATCCGACATCACCGCCCGCCGGCAGGCAGAGGAAGCACTCAAAACCGCTGAGCGGGAAAAAGAAATCATTCTCAACAGTCTCGTAGAACATGTAATCCACGAAGACACGGACATGAAGATTCTCTGGGCAAACCAGGCTGCATGTGACTCCGCCGGCATGAAACGCGAAGAACTGGCAGGCCGCTACTGCTACGAGATATGGCCGGGGCGCAGCGAACCGTGCCCGGACTGCCCGGTCACAAAGGCCATTGAAACCGGCCAACCCAGAGAGATAGAGAAAAAGACCCCGGATGGGAGAGCCTGGCTCATACGGGGCTATCCCGTGCACGATGACGGGGGCAACGTCACCGGCGCCATCGAGGTGACCCTGGACATCACCGACAAGAAAAAAGCAGAGCAGCGCTACCGCGACGTCGTCGAAAACGCCCACGACGCCATCTACACCGTTCATCCCGAGAAGGGCTTCCAGTACGTCAACCCGGCCTTCGAGGAACTCGTCGGATACAGCACCGACGAGATATACAGCAACGCCTTCAGCTTCTGGGACCTCATCCATCCCGACGACCTGGCCATGATAGAGGAACGGGGCGTCGCCCGGGCCCGGGGCGAGGAGGTATCCGACCGTTACGAGTTCCGCATCACCGCCAAAAACGGCGTGGTCAAAACCGTTGAGGCCATCACCGTCAACATCGCGTCGGAGGAGATACTCGTCATGGGCATCCTCCGGGACATCACCCAGCGCAAGCAGGCGGAAAAAGAGCGAGAGCGGGCCATGATAGAAATGGAGCGCGCCCTGAAGCTGGAAAAACATTTCAAGGCGGACGCAGCGCATTTCTTCCTCAACCCCATCGCCATCGCCAAGGGCTACATGGATCTTCACATGGAACAATTCAGCGGCGGCGAAAAAAAGCAGATAACGGCGGCGCGGGAGGCCATCACGCGCATCGAAGCCGTCATCAAAAACATTGTCGAAAAAGGAGAGATACATGAATAAAACCGTGTTAGTAGTGGATGACGAGCCAGACATCCAGGAGATACTGCAGGCATACCTTGAGCGCATCGAGGGCATCGAGGTGGCGCAGGCGCTGACCGGCGAAGCAGCCGTCGAGACATACCGGGACATGGCCCGGCAGGACGATACACCCGCCGTGGTCATCATGGACCTCAACCTGTCGGGGAGCAACGCCGACCAGGAAATCGTCGAAGCGCATCGGCGCGGCGAAGACGAAAGACTGGACGGCGTCAGAACTGCAGAAGAAATCTTAGCCGTCGACAACAGCGCCGTGATATGGGGCTACACCGCCTGGTCGGATACAGCGTGGGGCGAACGGCTCCGCGACGCCGGCGCGCAGAAGGTCGTCGACCGTATCGTGCCGTTCAAAGCATTCGCCGAGATGGTGGCCGACCATCTGCGGGGATAACGCCGAACGCCGGCGCGGCTACTCCTCGAGCGATGACAGGTCCAACTGCTCCGCAGCCGCCTTGATGTTTTCAACCTTGGCCGCCTCATCCGGCAGGATGATGGATTCGATGCCCTCCACCTTCTGAGCGGCGGTGTAGGTGTCCAGGCGGACGGACAGCAGCGGTATGTCGTTTTTGTCGGCCCGGGCCGTGAGATTGGACGGCGGGACGATGTTGTTGGTGAGCAGGATGCACGACGTGTTGAGGTCTTTGAGCGAGGCGGCGATGACGTCGGTGCGGTCGCCGCCGGTGATGATGAGCTTGTTTTTCTTCTTGAAATCGGGATGGCGCTGTATCTGGCTGGCGGACAGCGCCCCGATGAGGATGTGCTGGATGGGGTTGCCGAGGCCGCCGCCGCCGGCCACGACCTTGGCGAACAATTTGTCGGCCAGGTAGCTGGCCTGCATGGTGTCGAGCTCCTCGAGATGCGGCATGACGCCCAGCAGGGGTATGTTTCGCTCCTCCAGCGCTTCCTCGACGCGGTGCAGGTCTTCCTCCTTTGGACGGTCCAGCACGGCGCCGTTGATGGCAACGTCGTCGCTCTGCGCCACCCGGTGGGCGAAGACCAGGTCGTCCAGCATGTCCGAGGCTTCGCCGGTGAGCACGAGCACCACGCCGGCGTTGAGATGATGCGCTACGGAGAAGGTGTCCAGGCCGAGTGACCGGCCGTGGGCGAGGTCGTAGCTGCCTTCGACGAGGAACACGTCCCGGCCCCCGGACAGGGCTTCGGCCCGCCGCGTCAGCTCCCCGGGGATGTCCGGGAAGGCATGCGCTATCTTGGAGTAATGGAATCCGATGGTGAACTCCTCTATCGGCTGGTCGATGGCGAACACCTTTTTGAACAATGCTGCATCGTAGTCTACCAGCCGTTTCTTTTTGTAAATCTGGTTGTCGCCCAGCGGTTTCATGTACCCGACGGAGGCGTCCAGCTGCTGTGCGATACCCAGTGCAACGGTGCTTTTTCCCGCGTTGGGGGTCACCGAAGCCATACATATTGTCTTCATGTTTCTTCCACCTCTATATTTATACGAGCGTCTATAACTTTTGCCCCGTCTTCGTAGACCATCAACGGGTTGATATCCAGTTCGGATATCTCGGGGAACCGGTCCACCAGTACGCCGATACGGTAGACGGCGTCGATGACCGCCGGGATGTCCTTCCGTCCCTCGCCGCGGACGCCGAGCAAGAGCGGATACGAGCTGATCTCCCGCATCATTTTCGCTATCTCTTTTTTGCTGACCGGCGCCACGCGGAAGGCCACGTCCTTGAGCACCTCCACGTAGATGCCGCCCAGGCCGAACATCAACGTCTTGTCGAACGACGGGTCGGTCGTCGAGCCGATGATGGTCTCCACGCCCTCCGGCACCATCTCCACCACCTCGACGCCGCGGATGTTGGCATCCGGCATGTGCTGCCGGCAGTTCCGGATAATCGCCTCGTATCCCTCGACGACCTCGTCCTCGTTTTCGAGGTCCAATAGCACGCCGCCGCAGTCGGTCTTATGCACGATGTCCTCCGAGACGACCTTCATGACCACCGGGTAGCCGATGTCGTTGGCCGCCTCGACCGCCTCGTCGATGTTCCGGGCCACGCTGAACGACGGCACATGCAGGCCGAGCGCACCCATGATTTCCTTCGCCTCGGTGCCCAGCAGCTGGCTTCGTCCCTCATCTGCCACCCGGGCGATGACCCCGGCGATACGGTCCTCGTCGAACGAGACGTCCTCCGCTGCAACGGGCTTCCGGGGCGCGTATGCCTTGTAGAGCGCGTTGAGCGACGACACCGCGTCCTCCACTTCGTCGAAGGCGGGCAGCCCGTTGGTCGTCAGGTCGCGGAGCACCCGGTCGGTCTGGTCGCCGCCGAACAGTGAATACACGATGGGCTTTGTGTCGCCATATTTTTCCTGGATGTCCAGAAACGTCTCCCTGATGGGGTCCAACGGCGACTGCCCCGTCTGACAGTACAGCGCTATGACGGCGTCGATGTCATCCCGCTGCAACGCCCGCTCCAATGCCTCCCGGTATTCGTCGCCGCCGGCCTGACCGGTCAGGTCGACCGGGTTCCGGTAGGAGCCAAACGCTGGCAGGACGTCGCCGAACGTGTCCTCAAGGATTTCCATGTCGCTCAGCAGGTCAACGCCGTATTTTTCGCATGCATCCGCTGCGAGCACGCCGATGCCGCCGCCGTTGGTCACGATAACCACGTTTTTGCCCGCCGGCCGGGGGCAGGCAGACAGCGTGGACACCCAGTTGAATCCCTCCTCCAGGCTTTCCGCCCGGAGCACCCCGGCCTGCCTGAAGGCCGCATCGAAAATCTTGTCGGCGCCGGCCAGCGAGCCCGTATGGGATGCCACGGCCCGGGCGCCCACCTCTGAACGACCGGCCTTGATGGCCACCACGTTCATGCCCTCGGGCTTCTGCTGCACCAGGTCCATGAACTCCCGCCCGTTGTCCAAGCCCTCCATGTAGAGAAACACGACGTCGGTGATGTCGTCCTCGAAGACATATGAGAGCAACTCCGCCTCCGTGATGTCGGCCTTGTTGCCGATGGAAACAATGGTTGACAGCCCCATATTCTCCCCGGCCGTCTTGCCGATCATGGCGATGCCCAGCGCGCCCGACTGCGAGATAACGGCGATGTTGCCGGGCCGGATGTTCGAGGGGCCGAAGGTCGCGTTGATGGAGGCAGCCGCGGAATACAGGCCGAAGACGTTGGGGCCCAGGATGCGCATCCCGTGCTCGTGGGCCGCCCGGACCATCTCCCGCTCCGCCTCGATGTTGCCTATTTCTGAGAAGCCCGAGGTGATGACGATGGCAAATTTAACGTGGTGCTCCGCGCACTGCCGGATGACGTCCACCGCTATCTTGGCGGGGACCACGACGATTGCGAGGTCGACGGGTTCATCGATGCTGCTGACATCCTCGTATACCTCGTGGCCGAGGATGTCCCCGCCCTTGGGGTTCACCGGGTAAATGGTGCCCTGGTAGCCTGAGTCGATGATGTTTCTGAGCACCGTGTGCCCTATTTTTCCCTCGTCTTGTGAAGCACCGATAACGGCCACGTTTCGAGGGTTGAACAGGGGAGCAAGGTCGGTCGATGTCACCGAGAGCGAAAGAGAAAATCTCTTATAAAGTTTGTGTGTAAAAAGAACCTGGCTGACGCACGTTCCGGCAGGGGTAAACGAGGCTACACGGTCGTCGAAAAAACGTGGAAAGGGGCTCGTTCCATGCCGAGCTTCCGGTAGATGGCCGCCGCCTCCCGGTTTGCCTCGTGCAGATACAGCCGGATGGCGTAGACATTGTGCTGCATGGCCCGCCACCGCACCTCATGGTAGAGCGCCGTGAGCACCTCCTGGCGCCGCCAGGCTTCGCGGACGTAGATGCGGTGGAGCCACCAGATGTCCCTGTTCCGCCAGTCGCTCCACTCAGGGGTGACAAGCACCTGGCCGACAATCTCACCGTCGCGCCGCGCCACCAGGTAAAAGCCGCGTTCCTCGTTCGCGATGAGCGCCCGGACGCCTGCAAGCGCCTGCTGGAAATCCATCTTCACGTTTTCGGTTTCCATGCGAAGCTGCACGTCGTTGCGGGCGATGGCCTCCGCGTCTTCCATGGACGCCGACGAAAGCAACATTACTCTGCAATGGTCAGCCGCACAAAAACATTTGCGTGCACGTCGTCAGTCGAGCCATCCGCGGACGGCCCGGGCCGCCATGTCCACGTGGCGCTGCCCGTCTCCTTCGATATGTGGGCCGTGCCCCGGGTAGAGATTGGTGACGGGCATGTCCAGCATGTGGATGGAGCGGGCCAGCTTTGCCGGGTCGCCGCCCCTGAAATCGGTACGGCCGACGCCGCCGTTGGCGAAGATGAGGTCACCGGGGAACAAGGCTGCCGTTTCTGCCTCGTACAGGCAGATGCTGCCCGGCGCATGTCCCGGGGTATGGATGACCTGCAGCGATGTGCCGCCGAGCGATATCTCGTCACCGTCGTGCAGCTTTCTGTCAACCGTGGTTGGCTGCTGCGAGGTGCCGAACCAGCCGGCAGACCAGTCCTTACCCTGCTCGACGACGGCTGCACCGTCCTCGTGCATGTATACCTCGCTGCCGCAGCGCCGCCGCAGCTCGGCGACGCCGCCGCAGTGGTCGTAGTGCTCGTGGGTGAGCACGACGGCGTCGACGTTCTCGGGCGCGGTGGCTGCCTCTAGTTTTCTGTACACGTATGCGCTGTTACCGCCGGTGCCGGCGTCGATGAGGATGTGCCGGTCGCCGCTGACCAGGTAGATGTTGGCGTCGAAGCCGGCGCCCGGGATGGCTGTCACCTGCATGCGCCGGTAAAGAGCCCGGGCTATATATTGATTTGTGGCCCCCGGGAAGGCGAAACGTTTTATCTTGTTGATGTATAGTGATGCATGGATAAAAAGCGGCGGAAGTACGTCGAAAAGATAGAGGATTTAAACCAGCAGCGGGCCATCATCGACGACGACCTGCGCTCGCTGAAGCAACGCCGGAAGGATCTCTCCGATAAAAAATTTGACCGGCTGAAAAAAAAGTATGAGCGGAAAAAGGAAAAGATAAAGCAGAAGATACGGAAGTACGAGGAAAAAATCTGCTAGCCGGGTCAGTCGAAGTGCATCCGGATGTGGTAAACGCCGTCCTTGAGCTCTTTTTCCATCGCGAAATCCATTTTTTCGAACAATCGGAGCATGCCCCGGTTGTTGACCAGGACGTCGGCGGTGAAACCGTACAGGCCGCGGCGCTTGGCTATCTGCGTGACATATTTGAGCAGCTCGGTGCCGACGCCCTGCTGCTGCCAGTCGTCCCGGACCACGAAGGCCACCTCGGCGCTGTTTGTGTCCTCGTCGAGCCCCCAGCGGCCCACGCCGACGAGTTCTTCTTTCTCTTCCTCGCCGATGACGGCGACGATGGCCATGTTTTTGCTGTAGTCGACGTTGGCCAGCTCGTGCAGCTGCTGCCGGGGGAGATAGTGCTTGACGCCCATGAACCGCTTGTAGATGGTCTCGTTTGAAAGATTGTAGAACAGGTCTTTGAGCAGTTCCTCGTCGGCGGGCTTGATGGGCCGGAGCAGCACCCGTACGCCGTCGGGCAGATGCACGTATTTTTCCAGGTCGACGGGGTAGATGCCGCCCTGCCCGGTCACCATCATCTGATCCTGGTAGACCAGGTTGTATTTCTTGGCTTCCTCGAGCAACTGCTCCCGGAACCGGGGATGCGCGATGCTGATCAACGCCACGGCACGCTCCCGTATGTTTTTGCCGTGCAGGTAGGCGCTCCCGTACTCCGTCACGACGTAGTGCACGTCGCCGCGGGTCAGCGTGACGCCCGCACCTTCTTTCAGAAAGGGGACGATGCGGGAGACGTCGCCGTTTTTCGCCGTGGAAGGCAGCGCGATGATGTTTTTGCCGCCTTCGCTCAATGCGGCGCCGCGCATGAAGTCGGCCTGGCCGCCGATGCCGCTGTAGAACTCGTGGCCGAGCGACTCCGCGGTGACCTGGCCGGTGAGGTCGATTTCCAGGGCGGTGTTGATGGCGGTCATCTTATGGTTCTGGGCGATGACCGTGGGCTTGTTGGTGTACTCGATGGGCCGGAACTCGAGCTCGGGGTTGTTGTTGAGATATGCGTAGGTATCCCGGTGCCCCATGCAGAAGGAGGCAATGGCCTTGCCCCGATGTATCGATTTTTGTTCGTTGGTGACGATGCCCTTTTTCATGAGCTCGACGACGCCGTCGGTGAGCAGCTCCGTGTGCACGCCGAGGTCCTGCTTGTTTTCCAGGCTGGCGACGATGGCGTCTGGAATGCTCCCGTAGCCGACCTGGATGGTGGCGCCGTCCTCGACCAGCCGGGCCACGTTTTTGCCGATGGCATCCGTCGTCTCGTCCACCTCGCCCGTCTCGTATTCGAGCAATGGCTCATCGTAGGGGATGACGTAGTCGACGTCCTCGATGTGGATGAAGCTCTCCCCCAGCACGCGGGGCATGTTTTCGTTGACCTGCGCGATGACCACGTCGGCGTTTTCCACCGCCGATTTGACGATGTCCACGCTGATGCCATAGCTCATGTAGCCGTGCTCGTCGGGCATCGACAGCTGGATGAGCGCCACGTCGACGGGAATGACATCCCGGTGGAACAGGTCCGGCACCGCCGACAGAAAAATCGGGGTGTAGTCGGCCATGCCCTTGTTGACCGCACCCCGGGTGTTGTCCCCGATGAAAAAGGCGTTGTGGCGGAAGTTCATCTCGAACTTGGGTTTGACGTAGGGGGCCACGCCCAGCGTCCAGACGTGGAAGATTTCGGCGTCGGCAAACGCCTTGGGATTGTTTTCCACGTAGTCGGCCAGCTCTTTGACCAGATATGACGGCTTGCCGCAGCCGGTGCCGATGAATATTTTGTCGCCGCCGTGGATATGCTCGAACACCCGTTCCAGGTTGGTGGCAAACTTTTTGGGATACTTCCGCCGGAGGGTCTCCATGCCCATCGCTTCTTCATGGCAGCCGGCTATTAAAAGCTTTAGTGTACGGGGGCAAGCAATATAACCCGATAGCGCATTACACGTATATGACTGTCGGCTACATCCTTATTTCTATTGCGCCGGCGAAGGAGCAGGCGGTGCACGAGGCGCTGACCTCCATCGACGAGATAACCGAGCTCTACTCTCTTTTTGGCCCCTACGACATCATCGCGAAGGTGGCGGTGGACAGCGAGGACATCCTGGCCAGCGTGGTGCTCAACCACATCCGGCCCATAGACGGCGTCGCGGACACCAAGACGCACACCGTGGTGCCGCTCGAGCAGCTAAAGGCGGGACAGGAAACGGCGGAGCGGTAACCGGGGCCGGCGGGGGCGTCACGTTTAAATACGGAGAGCCCATGTGAGGGCAGAGGCGAGCTTATGAAAGCTGGCATTGTTGGTTATGGGGCGTATGTCCCGAAGTATAGAATTAAAACAGATGAAATCGCCCGTATGTGGCGGGGTGACGGGGCAGCCGTGGCTGCCGGCCTCATGGTCTACGAAAAATCGGTGCCGGCACTCGACGAGGACACCACCACCATCTCTGTTGAAGCGGCGCGCCGGGCCGTCCGCCTGTCGGGCATCGACCCCCAGGATATCGGTGCCCTGTACGTGGGGTCGGAGTCCCATCCCTACGCGGTCAAGCCCACCGCCACCATCGTCGCCGAGGCGATTCAGGCCACGCCTCATCTTACGGCGGCGGATTACGAGTTTGCCTGCAAGGCCGGCACGGCGGCGATGCAAAACTGCCTCGCCCTTGTAAAGGCTGAGATGATTACCTACGGCATGGCCATCGGCACCGACGTGTCACAGGCGGCCCCCGGCGACGCGTTGGAGTATGCCGCAGCGGCTGGAGGCGCCGCGTTTATCCTGGGCCAGGACAACCTCATCGCCGAAATAAATGAAACCCTGTCGTTTACCACGGACACACCGGATTTCTGGCGGCGGGAGGGAGAGCCATACCCGGGACACGGCGGCCGTTTCACCGGCAAGCCGGCCTATTTCCGACATGTGATGGCCGCCACGGAGCGTCTCATGGAGAAAACGGGAACCGAGCCGGCGGACTACGATTATGCAGTGTTTCACCAGCCCAACGGCAAATTTCCGTCCAGGGTGTCCCGCAAGCTTGGATTTACGAAGGAGCAAATCGAGGAGGGGCTATTGTGCCCGATTATCGGCAACACCTATTCAGGGTCGACGCCACTGGGCCTGTCAGCGGTGCTTGACGTCGCCGAGCCCGGCGACCGCATCCTGGCCACCTCGTACGGCTCAGGGGCCGGCTCCGACTCGTTCGACATCACGGTCACCGACGCCATCGAAGGCTACGAGCGAAACAACATCAGGCGGATGCTGGAGGACAAGGAATATCTTGACTACGGCCTGTACATGAAACACAGAGGTGAATTTGCATGAGAGACGTAGCGCTTATCGGCGGCGGTCTCACCCCGTTCGGTGAGCTCTGGGAAAAATCGCTGGCTGACCTGGTGGCGGAGGCGGGTATCGGCGCCATCATGGACGCAGGCATCGAGGGCGAGGACATCGAGGCCATGTACATCGGCGGGATGTCCGCCGGGCGGTTTGTCGGCCAGGAACATCTGGGCTCGCTGGCAGCCGAAGTGTCCGGATTGAGCGAGCTGCACATTCCCGCCACGAGGGTTGAGGCGGCCTGCGCGTCGGGCAGCCTGGCGCTCCACAACGGCTATCTTGCCGTAGCATCCGGCATGTACGACGTGGTGGTGGTCGGCGGGGCGGAGAAGATGACCGACGTGGCCGGCACAGAGGCAACCAACATCCTGGCGTCGGCGGCAAACCGGGAATGGGAGGCTTTCTTCGGAGCCACGTTCCCCGGCCTGTACGCCCTGATGGCCCGCTACCACATGCACAAGTATGGAACAACGGGGGAGCAGCTGGCGCATGTGGCGGTCAAAAACCATCACAACGGCACGTTGAACCCGAAGGCGCAGTACCGGCGGGAGGTATCCGTGGAAGACGTCCTCAACTCGACCATGGTGGCCGACCCGCTGCATCTGCTCGACTGCAGCCCCATCACCGACGGTGCCGGCGCCGTCATCATCGCGTCCATGGACAGGGCGCGCGAGTACACCGACCAGCCAATCAGGATCGCCGCCTCGGAAACCGTGGCGGACAGCATTTCACTGAGCGAGCGCAGTCGGTTCGACGGCGTCCCGGCGGCGATGACAGCATCCCGGCGGGCGTATCAGCGAGCCGGTATCTCACCGGCTGACGTTGACGTGGTGGAGGTCCACGACTGCTTTACCATCGCGGAGATCATGGCCATCGAAGACCTCGGCTTCGTGGAAAAGGGCGAGGGCGGCAGCGCCGTCGATGACGGACTGACCACGCTGGACGGCGAGCTGCCCGTCAACACCTCCGGCGGCCTCAAGTCAAAGGGGCATCCCGTCGGGGCGACCGGCATCGCACAGGTCCACGAGCTGATGCTGCAGCTGCGCGGTCAGGCGGATAAGCGGCAGGTTGACGAAGCCTCGCTCGGATTGACACACAACGTGGGCGGCTCGGGTGGAACAGCCGTCATTCACATACTGGAGGCGATATAGATGGGTGTACCACGATATTGGAGAGAGATACCGCAGCGTTACAACATCATCGGAACGAAATGCGGTGCCTGCGGCCAGGTGTATTTCCCCCCCCGCTCGATGTGCCCCGAATGCAGGCGGGCGTCGGTGGGCAAGATGGAGGAATACCGTCTCAAGGGCACGGGAACCGTGGAAAGCTACACCGTCATCTACGCCCCGCCGCCGCATTTTGAACACGAGGAACCCTATGTCATCGCGCTCATCAGGATGGACGAGGACACCTATCTGACGGCCCAGATCGTGGACACCGACCCGGACAGGGTGTCCATCGGCATGCACGTCGAATCCTGCTTCCGCCGCATCTACAAAGACGGAAAAGCGGGTGCCATCCATTACGGGTACAAGTTCAAGCCAGTTGAATAAAGCTGCCGGGAGGCCAAAAAGTTTATGTGCCCCCTGTTGCATATATAAAAGCATATAAAAAGTATAAAAGGTGGATAAAATGGCTGATATTAAAATACAGAATATGGTCGCATCGACCGTGATAGCAGAAGAACTGGACCTCGACAAGATAGATGAATCCCTGGATGACACCAAGTACAATCCCGACCAGTTCCCCGGGCTGGTCTACCACATCAAGGAGCCAAAGATAGCGTTTCTGCTGTTCAAAAGCGGCAGAGTCATCTGCACCGGCGCCCGCAACAAGGAGGACATCGAAACAGCCGTCGGCAAGCTCTACCCGAAGATGAAAGACCTCGGGTTCAGCGTCATCAAGCCGGAGGTCAACATCCAGAACATCGTCGCCTCCGTCGACCTGCACGTCCATCTCAACCTGCTCGAGCTCTCCCTGGCACTCGGCCTGGAAAACATCGAATACGAGCCCGAAATATTCCCGGGTATGGTCTACCGGCTCAAAGACCCCAACGTCGTGTTCCTGTTTTTCGGCTCCGGCAAAATCGTCTGCACCGGCGCCAAGCGACGCGAGGACGTCGAGCGGGCCGTGGACGTCATCACCGAGGAGCTCGACAAACGAGGATTCCTGTAAAAGGAAATTCGTCGCGGCTTACATGGCCTCGGCGTCCACCGTTATCTTTCCGCCGTTTCGGAACGCCTCGACTTCTTCCAGCGATGGCAGCTCGATGTGCGAGCTCTGCTGCTGCTCGTTGTACTGCTCCCGCCCGAGGCGGTCGATGGTCTCCAGGCCCTGCGCCCTGAGCATGTCCAGCTTGGTGTTCACCATGTCAACGGTCGTGCGGAGCGCAAACAGCACCGGGACCAGCAGATGCCTGAACATGAGTGGGAATCCCTCAAACCGGATGTCGGAGGTGAGCACCCTGTCCCGCCAGGTGGGCTCCTCGCCGAACGAGGTAATGGGCAGTCCCATGCCCGCTTCGAGCTCATCTGAAAACGTCGAGTCAAGCGGAATCCATTTTCCGTCCACCAGTGCTTCGGTCTCCCCGTGCAGGGAGTCAAGAAAGCCGAGCATCTCAAGGGTCTCGCTCAGCAAAAGGTCGTCCCGTAGCACGGTGTCATAAAACTGCTGCGACGGGGACAGCGCATACAGCCGATACCGGGCGGATACGCCGCCGGCGCGGAGCAATGCCGCCATCAGCGAAAGCTGGTCCAGGCAGACGCCTCCCTTGCTCGTGAAGGTGCCCAGCGCACCGCGCATGGTCTTGAACACCAGTTTTTTCTCGTTTTTCACGAACTCGTACACGGCCCGGGTGAACTCCAGCGGGCTTTTCTCCCCGGCGCCGAGCTTGACCGCCATGGCCCGTATCTCCGGGGCGTCGCTCTCACAGAGCCGCGTGGGCCGCAGATATTTTTCGGTTCCCACCGGCGGCAGGTCCTCGTAGTCCTCCGGGGACAGCAGCTGGCGGGAGTCATATCTGGACTCGTCATCCAGATGGCCCCAGGGGGGCTTCGACCGGCGAAGGCGGGCCATCCACCCCGGCACGTTGGCCAATGCAGCCCGGGGATGCTTCGCCATGACGAAGGCGAGCGCACCGACCGCGCCTCCGAGATTCCGCAGCATCGGCAATGGAATGAACAATCCTTTGTCGAATTCCTCTTTCAGTCGCGCGAGCATGGTATCACCGCAGCTCCTCGGCAATCAAATCCCGCATCAGGTTGCCGCATCCCTTCGCCTCGGCCCCGGCCATCCGGCTGATATCGGAATCCATGACCACGCCCGGTCGGTCGCAGACGGGGCAGCGCTCGTAGAGCTTGACATGGTCCCCGGTGACGATGAAACCGGGATAGCTGTGGGAGACGGGGTCGAGAAATGCGAAGCGTCCCTCCTCGTCGTATCCCTTGGGCTGGTTGTCTTCGTCCAGCACCATGGGGTAGAGCCAGGGATGCAGGTGCTTGTAGCGGCCCTCGCAGTCCATGCCCAGCGCGTTCATTTCGGACATGCCGTAGATGTCCTTGTAATGCTCGGGGGGGATACCCAGCGTGTCCTCTACCATGCCCGCGAAGGTCTGCGGGGATACCTTTTTGCCCTGGTGTATCTTCCATCCGCCGCCGGTGATGACGATGCCGTTGTGGTCGCCGAGCGACAGGCTGACGCCCTCCTGCTGCATGATCTCCATCAGGTCGTAGAGCTGGAAGGGAAATGTCAGAATGATGACCTGCTTTCCGGCGTTGTTGAGTTTTTCCAGCAGCTTGATGAGCTTATGTTGCCCTTTTTTCATGACCCGCTGCAGCAGCTTCAGCTTCATCTTGTCCTTGAACCCCTGTACCTGGCCGGACATGAGCCGGACGATGTCCATGGTCAGCTCCCGCTCGGTCAGAAAATGACGCTGGCTTTTATCGAACACTCTGGTACCCTCGGATATCCAGTGCCCCATGGTAAGATAGGTTTTCACCGGGCCCGGGTACACGAACTGGGCATCGTCGTCTGGATGAACGATGGAGAACAGCAGCGTCTTGTCAAACGCGTAGAACAGCCGCCTCGTTGTCAACTCATCCCTGAACATGATGCTGAAATTACCCGTGGTGCCCGAGGAATGGGTCACGATGCCCTGCAGACGGCTTTCAGCCCAGTGGAGAAAATCCTGCAGGCTGCCACCGGAAAAATCGTAGTCGCCGATGCCCACCGACGACACCCGGTACAGCCACTCGTAGACGCTCTTGGGATCCTCCTCAGGATAGTCCTTGAAAAAGCTATCGGGAACCATCGGGATGGACGTGAGGTCCTCCTCCGATGTGACATCGTCGGGCTGGACATCGCTGTCCTTGCAGTACCGATTGTAAAACAGGTTGTTGGAAAAATGATGGTCAAATGCCTCGCGGATGGCCTGCGTCCTGGCTTCCCCGACACGTGCCGGGTCGTATTCGTAATAATTGTCCATGCCATATATCATGGAATCAACGGTCGTCCACTTTTCACGGGGAATCGAGAACCGGTCCATAAGGTTGTTCCACAGCCGCCCCGTGGTCTCAGCTATCGCTCGCATGGCCCACAACAACATCAGGCCACATAAAACCGTTCGTTAAACGCTGCTTGAACACCGTTAAAGCCCGGTTTACCTACTGCTGGGGCATCCACAGGAAATCCGTCTGGTCGCTCACCCGCCGCTCCCGGATGCCCTCCAGCACCTCGGCGATGTCCATGCCCATCTGGGACAAAAAGTAGCGCTTGTCCTCGTCCTGTTTGATGACACCGTCGTCCTTCAGCTTCTTGAGATGAAAGCTGAGCTTCGGGTTGTCCTTGATGTCCAGCAGCTGCGCGATGGTGGTAAAGCTGTAGGTATCACCGTCGGAGAGCGCCTGGATGACCCGGCGGCGCAGATAGTTCGAGATGGAATCGGAGAACAGGCTGAGGCGGATGTCGGCGACGACCTCCCGGATGTCGTCGGCCATCTTGTCATCAACCTGGCTGAAATCGGTGGAGAGGATGAGACGCCCCCTGTGCAGCGACGCCATGCGGTACAGCCAGCGCAGGAAATCGCGCACGTCGCCGACGGGATGCTTTTCGAAAAGATATGCGACATCGGCCAGGGCGATAACCACGTCGTCGGCGAGGGACGCTTCCACGTCTTCCTGTACCGCCGGCAGGTCCCGGGGCTGCCAGTCGGCGAGCAGCGAAATCGTCTCCACGTCCATGTCTTTGACCCGTTCAACGTCGGTGCCGATGTAGATGCCATGTGCATCGCCGGCCAGCTTCCGGAATTTTTCGATGTAATCGCCGCTCTCTCGCCCTACCTGTTTCAGCCGCTCGAACTTTATCTCTTCGATGGCGGCCAGGATGCTGCCCTCCAGCTCGTCCATGTCGAACGGCTTCCGGATGTAGTCGAAGGCCCCTTCCTTCATGGCTTCGATGGCGCTGTCCACCGTCGCATACGCCGTTATCATGATGACGGGGATCGATGCATCGCGCTGCTTTATCTCTTTCAGGGTTTCGATACCGTCCATACCCGGCATTTTGATGTCCAGGAAGACCAGGTCTGCCTCGCCGAGCCGCTCCAGGCATTCCTCGCCCGACTCGGCGGTGACCACCTGGTAGCCGTAGGACTCGATGGCCGTCTTGGCCGCATCGAGGATGGACGGGTCGTCGTCGACGAACATGATACGCGTGAGCCGCTCGGGGCTGTCACCTGCTTTGTTATTCATACTGCACATCCACGTGGCTTCATGACATAAAAGCGGATGGTTATTTGGAGTTTACGCCGACGGCCTGCCCCCGCGGCAGCTTTCTTGGGCATCATAAATGGGAGCGGGTCACACCATGCGCCGTAGCAGTAATGCTCGTCGGCGGCGCAGGCCTGCACCTGTTAGACACCCGGCTGTGCCATACGTGGCATGCCGTGCAGGGCTCCCCGGACGCGTAGCAGCAGGCAACCGTGCACGTGCAGCCGTCACCCCAGCCAAACGTGTGGTAGACATGGTCGCCGTCCGGGTCGCAGGCACAGGCGGTGAAATGACAGGGAGTGTCGACCGTGCCGGTGCGTGGGCCCTCCAGCGTCGGTGCCTCGGGCGGATGGCTGGGAAGCGGGGGCATGGCACCGTTAGGCGAAGAATCATTGCACCTGTCACCCCGGTATACCGCTGACAACGGCACCGCGATGAGCAGGGCGACAACGAACCCGGGTACATGGTGACGCCATGGATGTGACGAATACATTTTCACCTCCCACATGTCCAACTGATGCATGCTTAAAACGTTCTACCGCCCGATGGTATACACCTCAGTACAGGCGGCATGTCACTGAGGTGAACACCCGGCAAGCCGGATGTGAAAGGTTGCTCCTTCGCCCGGCGGGCTCTCCGCCCAGACGTCGCCGCCGTGGGCCTCCACGATGTTTTTCACGATGGACAGGCCAAGCCCCATGCCCCCGCTTTCACCGCCGGTGTAAAAGGGATCGAAGACCCGGTCGATGTCATCCTCTGGTATGCCCGGGCCCGTATCCGTAATCATGATATGTGTCTGCTCGCCCTCCCGCCGGCCGGCTACCATGATGTCGCCCGCTTCAGGCGTATGGCGAACCGCGTTCACCAGGATGTTTTTGACCGCCTTACCCAGCAGGTTTTTGTCGCCGTGCAGGGTCAAAGCATCGGGGACCTCGACGGACACCGACAGCCTTTTTTCATCCGCGATTTCCCGGCAGTCCGCCACCACGTCCGCTATCATCTCCCGGGCTCCAAAGGTTTCCTTGCGCAGCTCGAGCTCCTTCACGTCTATCGACGGAATCTCCAGCATGTCGTTGATGAGCGCCGTCAGCCGGTCCACGTTCTGCGCCATGATGTCCAGTTTTTCCTTCTGCACCTCCGACAGCTCACCCAGCCGTTCCTGTTTCAGCAGGTCGACGTAGGTCTTGATGGAGGTCAGCGGGGTCCGCAGCTCATGGGCGATGACATCCAGAAACGTGGTCTTCATCTTCCCCAGCTCCGCCTCCGCCAGCTCCCGGTATGCCTTTTCGAGCTTTTTCCGCCGGTTCAGCAGCTCCTCTATCAGGCGTTCCCGGCTCAGCAGGGTCACCTTTTCCTCCTCCAGGATGCCCTCGGGCAGCTGCTCCACCAGGCCCTCGCCGTACAGGCGCTCCTTGATGTTGGTGGGCATCGCCCGGAAATGCTCCGTTATCATGGCGTTTGCCCGGTCGGGCCCCATGCTCTGCTTCAGGATGAGATACATCCGGTCGAGCGCGTGGAGAAAACGCTCGATGACAAACTGAACCGAGTCGTCGGCGTCGCTGCTGCGGCGGTAGAGCACCCGGATGTCTATCTGCCCGCTGGGGCGTATATCGATGCCGCTCTTGCTCCGGTTGAGCATGATGGCAACCTCGTTGATGTCGTCGGAGCGGCACCGGCGGAGCACCGGCTCCAGCACCAGCCGGAACAGGACAATGGGCAGCGACCAGGTGAACAGTCCCTCGTTCTGCTGGACCGCCTCGGCGATGGCATGCCGCCATTCGTCGGTGGCCTGCTTCCAGGGAACAAAGGCCGAGTAGAGCTCGATGAGCCCGGCGATAAAATCATAGAAGGCCAGCCCCAGGTCGTCCATGTCGAGCTTGTCGATGACCTCCTCCAGGGCCGTGGTGCTCAGCCGCTCGTCGACGTCGATGTAGCTGCCGGCCAGCACAGGATGCTCGTCGATGCGGCTTTCCAGCAGTTCCTCGATGCTCGCGGTGCCGATAAGCGGCGTGATCTTGCGGATGAACAGGTTGGCCACCTGCTCGTAACTGCGCAGCAACGCCACGTCATCCCGCAGCAGCATCTGATGCTCCTCGCTGGCTCCGCCCCGGATGGATGTCAGCAGGTTTTTCTGCGCCAGAACGAAGCCCACCTCGATGACGACGACGCACAGGGGAAACACAACGATGCCCATCTCCGTGGTGCCGGGCAACGGCCAGACCAGGCTGTACAAGAACATGAACGGGACGACGGCGAAGGAAAGCGAAAACCACAGGATGTACTGCCGCCGGTAGAGCAGATACACCCGGGCGATGACCACCACGATGGCGACGGCCAATGCCACGTTGAGCAATGCCAGCACCTGCTGCGGCATCATGCTATGACCTCGCGCCAGTCACGGTAGATGCGTATCACCCCGTAGAACAGGATGGCCAGCGCCACCAGGATGAACCCGTAGGAGAGCTGCTCCATGACGGCGACGCTCCGGCCGATGGTTATCCAGGGCAGGATGAAAAACACGTAGCCGACGAACAGGAACACGGCGCTGCCGGCCAGGATGCTCCCCCGCCGTATCTTGATGACCCGCATCAGCCGGACGAAGTAGTAGAGCGAGATGACGGCGAGCGTCAGCACTGCCCCGTTGAGCAGTATCATGGCCAGCTGTATCTCTTCCATCGGTGAAAAGAAGACCCGCCGCTTTTTAAATATTTAGATGTACAGCGGCCCGGACACCTGGGGAAGGGCGGAAAAAAACCGCTTTCGGACCCGGTCTGAATATGCTCCCGTAAACAGAAGGACGAGGGGTAATGACCGTGAGAGGTGTGTTTTGGAGGCGGCACACATGCCCACAGGGATTAACTCCCCCGTCCTGTTTTAATAGCTGCCGGTTGCATATAAGACTTGTCGTATATGACGGCAAAAGAGACGGGAACGGGCGATATCCTCCCTTCCCTACGGTACAAAAAGCTGCCTAAAAAAAGAAAACAGGAAAAAAAGAAAGGAGGAAGCTACTCCCCGAGCTCCTCAAGGGCGTCCTTGACCTCTGCCACGTAGGTCATCGCCGGGCCGCCGCCCATCAGGATGGAGACCGTCGCTGCCTCGAGGATTTCCTCCCGGGATGCGCCGGCCTCCAGGCATTTTTTCACGTGAATGGCGATGCAGTACTTGCACCGGGCCGTGATGGCCGTGCCCAGGGCGATGAGCTCCTTGGTCTTGGTGTCCAGCGCGTCGGGCTCCAGCACGCTTCCCATGAACTGCTGGAAATGGCGCATCGTGTCCTTGTTCGTCCGGGAGAGCTCCTTCATCATGGCCTGCACTTTTTCTATACTGTCGAGCATTTCACCCATGGTTTCACCTGGATGGTTATACGGCCGATGCATTAATACCTTTGGATGGGCGCCTTCATGAACTCCCGGAGCAGGCATGTCGCGTAGCAGCCCTTCGGCAGCGAAAACGACAGCCGTGCCAGGTCATCCTCAACGGTCATGCGGAGATTGGTGAGCGGCGCCAGGATGGCCCGGCGGAGGCCCCGGGAGGACAGCGACGGCATACCTGAAATGGTAAACTCGTCCCCGGAAAGCTCCTCCTGCTCGAGCACCATCCGCTCAACCTCGCCCATCTCCCCGGCGGCCAGCGACGCCTCGGTGCCGACGAGCACCGCGGACGGCAGGCATCGATGCCGGGCAATCTGCCGGTTGACCTTGTCCAGGTTCCGCTCCGTAACCGGAATGCCTGTCCTCTGCTGCATGTCCCCCCGGTCCATGGGGAGCACCACGTCGCCGGATACCGCCCCATCGATGGGCAATCCACGGCGCATGCGCTCCGACAGCATGCGGTTGAACAGCCACGACTGGTATGCATGGACGAACAATCGGAGCAATCCCTCGGGCAGCTGCCGCAATGCGCCGGCCCAGTCCCCCGGGTGCTCGGCCAGATGCGCTATCATCCGGCGCTCGAAGTTCAGCCGGGCCGGGTATCGCTCCAGCGCGGCGGCGAAATCCCGGGTTTCCTGGAGCCACTGCCGCGCCCGGCGGCAGACGTCATCCTCGCCGGGCAGGGGATTGGCGGCATAGGTGAGCACCGCCCGCTCGAAGTCGCCGGCCACGATGCATCTGCCGACCAGATGGGTTATCGGGCGGAGGATGCCATAGCGCTGCACGCCGAAAAAGTTGGGGAACCCGCCGGTGCTGAGTATCTGCCGATGGATGGCCTGCGCCTGCTCCTCTGAGCCGGAGACGTCCCGGATGGTGACATGGAAATGGTTGCCGGCGAGCTGGCCCCGGTAAACCGGCTTCCTCGCACGGTAGAGCACCTCCACGGTGACGCGCGGGAGGTCCACCCTCGTGACCCGGGGGAGCGACACGGGAAATGACATATACTGGGAGGTAATGGCCTGCTTGTCCTTCATCCCGGCGAAGCCGATGTATCCGGCGGGGATGCCCAGCTGCGAGGCGATGTGTTCCACCAGGTCGTTGGTTTCCCATCGCTCCGCTGTCACCCGGGCGATGACCTGTTTGCCGTCCCCGGGCGGGGGAAGCCGCGGCTGCTCCTCGACGATGAAATCCTCCGGCGTGGTCTTGATGCGCCCGCCGATGCCCGGGCCGTCGGTCAAAAAAACCTCCATGCCCACGGCGCGCTCCTCCGGGGGCGGGCGGGGTGGCACGCTATTCCTCGATTTGCTCTTTCAGGCCGGCGATGTCGTCCTGCAGTTCCCGGATGGCCGTGACGACGATGTCACGGGGGGAACCCTCGTGCACGCGAAGGGTAAACCGGGGGTTGGCCAGCATGGGATGCGCCACGTTCCAGCCGGCGTAGTCCACCTGTTCCTGTTTGAGCAGTCGTTCTTTCAATGGGTTGAGAATCGTTTTCTCGCCGATGACCTCGAATACGAACTCGTCGTCTGTTTCCTCGATGACCTTTACCTCCATGGTATCACTCCCTGTTAAAGCCGCCTTCGCCGTAGTCGGCTGCTATCTTCCGGTCCTCGACGTGGCCGCAGCGGGGACATTCCAGCACGATGCCCTCCTTCCCCTTTGTTTTTTCCAGGGGATGCCGGCATTCGATGCAGTATGACCTGAGCGAGCCGAGGTTTTTTCCCTTGGTGGTCATGCGTAGCGATGGCTCCGGCTCGGTGATCTTGGCCCGGATGATGTCTCCGATGCGGAATTTGTCCTTGGCGTTGACCACGTACTCATTCGAGATATCGGAGATATGTATGGCGCCGTCGCCGCCGCCGACGATGGCCCGGTCCACGCCCACGACGCACAGTATGTCGACGAGCACCATCTTGTCCATCATATGCCTGACCTCCGCGATGACCGTCATGCCCTCCTTGACAACCAGTGGCGTGCTGGTAAGCGGGCTAATCTCAGCCGAGGATTTTTTCTTATCGACCGTAAAGGTTCCCAGCAGGGTGCCCTTGATCTCGCCGTCTATTTCCACGGTGCCGTATCCCGGGAGAATCTCCTCGGCAGCAGCTATCCTGTCGCCGGGCAGCACCAGGCTTCCTTCTTTTATCA
>CAZQNC010000006.1:0-27598 GCA_964594625.1 uncultured Thermoplasmatales archaeon
GCCTCGCTCAAAAACACACAGCTTTTTATATGAAGATGGCTAATCTGCATCTACCTACCTGGAGGGGTAGCGGGCATCAGAAATGGCGTAAGTCCATATACGTGCCCGGGTCTTGACTGGGTGTAGCACGAGGTTTATCCCCGGCGTATCTCCGCCAATCGTTTCTCTATCTCCTGGAGGAGCTGCCCGGCGATGTCCCGGCCGGTGAACGCATCCGCCCGGGCGGCGATGGCGATCTTGCCGGCGAAGCTCCGGGCTATCTTGCCCCGCTTTTTTTTCGGTGCCGTGTTCACCCATTCATGCTGGAAGATGATGCCGTGCTTGGGCGGCGGCGTTCCCTTGCGCAGGTGCTGAAACAGGGCTTTTTCGGCCCCCAATACCTGGATGGTTCCCGCCGGCATCTCGGCCAGGCGGCGGAGGCCGCCGGCGGCGGCGACGAGACGGGCGGCGATGGCCTCGCCGACCAGGGCGCTGACGTTGGGCGCCATCTGCTGCATCGCGTTGCTGACATATGATTCCAGCGTGTCCCGTGTCTGCTGCATGTCGGCGGCCACCCGGGCGAGCTGCACCAATGATGCCTCCTCCTGCCGGTCGAGCTCACCGCTGCCAGCCATGCTCCATTCCTCGATGATGTGGCCGGGCAGGCTGTCGCTGTCGATGTCATCCCCGGCGAAGTACCCGTACCAGTCTTCCAGGTGCTCCATGAGAATGTTGCGGGTTTTGAGCAGGTCGTCGAGCGCGTGGACCGCATCGGCGATACGGGTGCTCCGCTGGCTGCGCTCCCGCTGCATCTGCTGCTCGGCGAGCATGATTGACGCCTGGCGGAGCAGATCGGGGTCGTATCCATGTGCATCAGGGCTATCCTCGAGCTCGGGCACCTCGCCGATGGAGAACAGCGGGCTGAGGCGTGGCTCCGATGCGACGGCGTCGTGCTCTCCCAGGGCGCGTTCTTCGTCGAGGATGTCGTCGGTGCGCATCCGGCTGAGGCGGGCGGCGATGTCATCGGCGTTTTTGGGGAACAGCTTCGCCTCGATGACGCCGTCGTCGTCGTATAAAAACGTTCCATACCAGGTGGTCTTGACGTATTTCGGCATTGTTTTAAATACGGTCCTGCATTTAAAAGCTATGTGTCTGGCAACGTCGGTCGGACAGGTGCATCTGGAGAACCCGTTGATACTCGCCTCGGGGATAGCCGACATGTCCGCCCGGAGCATGGAACGCTGCCGTGCCGCCGGGGCCGTGGTCACCAAGTCCGTGGGGCTGGATGAACGGGAGGGCTACGGCAACCCCAGCGTGGTGGAGCTCGAGCACGGCATTCTGAACGCGATGGGACTGCCCAACCCGGGCGTCGACCGCTACGTGGAGGAGCTCCGGGATGTGGACGTGGACGTCGTCATCGGCAGCATCTTCGGCCGCAGCCGCCAGGATTTCGTCGCCGTCGCGGAAACGATGGCTCCTTGTGTGGCGGCATTGGAGCTCAACATGAGCTGTCCCCATGCCGGTGAATACGGCGCCGGCGTTCCCACCGAAAGCATCCCGGGCCTGGTGGACGCCGTGCAGCAGGCGGTGGACATCCCGGTCTGGGTGAAGCTGGGCGCCGAAAACGTCGTGGAGCGAGGGCAGGCCGCCGTGAAGGGCGGCGCGGACGCCGTGGTGGCCATCAACACCCTGAAGGCCATGGCCATCGACGTCGACACGGGGTTGCCCGTGCTGGCCAACGTCACCGGCGGCCTCTCCGGCCCCGCCATCCGGCCGGTGGGGGTGCGATGCGTCTACGAGCTGGCCGGCATGCTCGACGTTCCCGTTGTTGGCGTGGGCGGGGTGACCACGGCCCGGGACGTCGTGGAATACCTGATGGCGGGCGCCACGGCCGTGCAGATAGGCAGCGGGCTGCACTACGGCGGCAGAGCCATTTTCGATGACCTTTGCAGGCAGCTACAGTGCTGGCTCCAGAAGCACGGCTACGAGAGCGTCAACGACCTCGTCGGGCTGGCGCATCGGCAGCGCTAAAAAAAGCAGTGCGAATGTTCCCTGCAGTACATCTCGGTTACTGCTGCATCCGCTGCCGCAGCTGCTCCCGTATTTTTTCCCGGTCAGTGGTCTCGAAGCCAAAATATTCATAGAAATAGTCCGTGGCCTCCAGCATCTTCGTCCTCCCGTGCGGCTTCGCCCGGATGAAGCCATGCTCCTCCAGCTCGGGCACGTGGTCGTAGACCTTGCTGCCGATCATGTCCCGCACGTCCGACTGCGTCACCGGCTGATAGTAGGCGATGAGCGACACCGTCTTCAGCAATTTCGTGGGCACCTCCCGCGGCGACAGCTGCTGGCCATATGACGCATACGTGGATCGGAGCTGCATCACGTACTTGTCACCCGCCCGGGTCACCTCCAGCGCCGTCGCATCTTTGTCCCCCGCCTTCCGGTACTCCTTTTGCAGCTGCTCGATGTCCTTCACCACGGCTTTTTCGCCCATGTCGAGCGCGTCGCACAGCTCCTCGACCGACAATGGGCGGCCGGCGGAAAAAAGCGCTGCTTCTATCTGTCGGACGCTACGTTTGTTCATGGTGAGCATTTTTTATGTAGATGGTGCCGTAGGGAAAATCGTCCTGCCAGAGCTGTATCCGTTCCTCCCGGGCCAGGAACAGCAATGACGACATCGTCATAACCAGGTCCTCTTTGTCGTTCGTGTCGCAGAGCTCGCCGATGGCGATAGCCCGGCCGTTCAGCTGGCTGAGACGGCTGAGCACGATGGATATCTCCTGCTCGATGTCCTCCTGGTGCGCGTTGCCGCCCACGTCCTCCTCGTCCTGGCGGGCCTGCCGCTCACGCTGCTCGGTGCGCTGCTCCTGCCGCTCCTGCCGCTCGGTGACCTCGTCGCGGGCTTCCTCGAACGCGTTGATGAGCTCCACCAGGGTGACCTTGCGTTTGCCGTCCCGGCGGACTTTTTCCTCGATGGGCGCCTCGTTTTCGATGACCGCCCGGGTGTACGTGTAGCCGTCGTCCTCCATGTACCAGTCGGGGATGTCGTCCCATTGCTCGGGTTCCTCCTGCTCGGCCTCCTCCAGCCGCTGGACCATGCAGTCGGACTGCAGCCTCAGCACCTTCCAGGCCATCAGGATGATACGGCCGGCGGTCATCAGGTCGACGATCTGGGTCTCCTGCACCTTTTCCAGGTAGAGGCGCGAAAACGAAACCAGGTCAATCTCCCAGGGGTCGAACTGCTCGTCGATGACCAGCTCAAAGGTGGCGGCGATAGCCCGGTCAAAGGGGTTTTCGACGTACATGGTGGCCGCGCCGTCAGCCATCTCGATGTACTTCTGGAGGCTCTCCTTCTTCGCCACGTCCTCCCGCTGCAGCAGCAGATGGTCGACGATGTTGTCCTTCATTTTACCTCCACCAGCTGCTCGACCTCTTCCATTTCCACGTTGCCGATCAGGGTGGACACGCCGTTGTCATGCATCGTCACCCCATAGATATGGTTGGCCCTGTTGAGCGTGATGCGCCGCAATGATATAGCGATAAACTGGGTGCTCCGGGCCCGCTGCTGGATCATGGAGGCGACGCGCTCCGCGTTCTTGCCGTCCAGGAACATGTCCACCTCGTCCAGGATGTAAAACGGCGACGGGTCGTAGGCCTGCAGGGCAAAGATAAACGCCAGCGACGCCATGCTCTTCTCGCCGCCGGACAGCGCGTTCAGGCGCAGCGACCGCTTGCCCTTCGGCCTGGCCCGGATGATCAGGCCGCCGTCAAACGGCTGCTCCGGGTTTTCCAGCTCCAGCTTCGCATCGCCGGGGGTCAGCTCCGCATATATCTCCGAGAAATGCTCCTTCACCGCGTCGTAGACGGCAAAAAAGGCATCCTTCTTTTTCGTCTTGATCTCCTCAACGAGATTGATGAGATTCTTCCGCTGCTCCCGCAGCCGGTCGATGTCCTCGTCAAACGACTGCTTGCGCTCCTCCTGCCGCTCGTACTCCTCAAGGGCGCGCATGTTCACCGGCTGCAGCCGCTCCATGTCGCGCTCCAGCTCCTTGATACGGGCTTTGAGCTCGTCGAGCGGGGACAGCTCGTCCTGGCTGAACTCGTAGTCCTGGGTCTCGATGAGCAGCTCGCCCAGGGTTTCCTCAAGGGTCGGCAGCCGCGACTTCGCCCGCGATATCAGGTCTAGGTTGGTTTCCACCTTGGTGGAAATACTGTCGATCTTGTTTTCGATGTCCACGCTTTCCCGGTACAACGCGTCGCGTTCCTCCGTCAGGCCTTTGCGCTTCCCCAGCATGTTGTCCTCCACCTCCATCAATGCCTCCATTTTTTCCTGGTTTTCCTCATGTATATGCCTGAGCTCTTCTATCTCCGTCTGGTATTCCTCGCGCTGGCTGTCGATGGCCTGCAGCCGGTCTTCGACTTCCTGCCGGCGTTCATCCGCCACCTCGAGCTCCTTGGACCGGGTGCGTATCTCCGAGACCAGTGACCGCTGCCGTTCGCGCAGCTCCTCCAGCCGTTCCTTCAACGCGTCGATTTTTTGGGTGATCTCCTTGGTGCTTATCTGCTTGAGCTGCTGCTCGGTCTCCTCGCGCTCCCGTTCCATCTCCTCGATATGCGCGGTTTTTTCCTCGATGTCCTGCTGCACCCCGTCTATTTTCTGCTGCAGCTTTTTGCGTTCCCCCTGCTTTGCCTCCAGCCGTTCGGTGATGACTTTGAGCTTGCCGTTGAACTCTTTTTTGCGGGCGTCCAGCCGCTCCAGCTGGTCCTCCTCCTCTATGGTGCATTCGCGGAGCTGCTGCTGCACCGTCGATATCTGCTCGCGGACCTCCATCAGCCGCTCCGACATCGCTTCCTGCTGCTGGGTGACCTCCCGCAGTTTTTTGCTGATGTCGCCGACTTTGC
The DNA here is from genome assembly GCA_964594625.1 of uncultured Thermoplasmatales archaeon. Taxonomy (GTDB): domain Archaea; phylum Thermoplasmatota; class E2; order UBA202; family DSCA01; genus CAZESS01. The sequence continues at coordinate 4,882 of CAZQNC010000006.1, forward strand.
GCTGGTCGCCCTTGCCGAATGATGCCTTCCGGGGCGTGCTGCCGCCGATCATGGCCCCGCTGGACCCCACGATTTCGCCGTCCAGGGTCACCAGCCGGACGCCGCCCATGACCTTCCGCGCCGACGTGAGATCCTCCATGACGATGGTATCCCGGAACACGTACCAGAACGCGGCCCGGTACTCCGCGTCGAAGCTCACCAGGTCGATGGCAAAGCCATGCGAGCCGTCCTCCTTGACCGTCATCAACGCCTTGCCCCGGGGCTTGCCCGCCGTCATCTTGCTCAGCGGCAGAAACGTGGTCCGGCCGTAGTCATGCTTCTTGAGATAGCTGATACACTTGGCGGCGACCTCGTCGTCGTCCACCACGATGGCCTCAGCCCGCCGCCCCGCGGAGACGCCGAGCGCCCGCTGATACTGGTCGTCCACCCTTCCAAGCTCGGAAATGCTGCCGTGGATACCCCGGATCGTGCCCTCATTCCGGGCCTTCAAAATCTCCTGCGCCGCCCGGGTGTAGCTGCTGGCCTCACGGCGCGCCTTGAGCTTTGCCAGCTCCCGCTGGTAGCGCATGACCTGCTGGTCGAGCTCCTGCAACGACTCCGAGATCTCGGATTCCTCTTTTTTCCGGTCGAAGAGCTCCTGCTCCAGCCGCTTTTTTTCCTTCAGCTGCTCCTTCTGGCTTTTCTGTATCTCCCTGATCTGCCAGGTGACATCCTTGAGCTCGAATTCATACGTATTCTTGTCTTCCTCGAGCTCCGAGATGGCGACGTCCAGGCTCTCCATCTGCTGCTCCAGCCGGTCCTGCTCCAGCTCCAGCTCATGCAGCGCCTGACGTTCCTGCTCGTAGCGCTTCTTTATCTTCGCCAGATTGCGGGTGATATCCATGGCCCGCTCGTCGGAGTTGCTCATCCGGTCCTTGATGCCTTCGAGCTCGTCGCTGGCCTCCTCGATCTGCTGCTCGACCTGCTCCCGCTGCCGTTCAAGCTCCCCGATTTTTTTCTCGTATGAACGGACCTCCTTCTGCAGCTTTTCATGCGTTGCCTTGAGCTCCTCGCACTCCTGCTTGCTCTCAGAGATCTCCTTGGAATAGTAGTTGATTTTTTCCTTGGCCTTGATGGCCTCCTCCCGCGCCTCGTTGATCTGCTCCTTGAGCTCCTCGACTTCCTCGCCCCCCAGGTCGGCGATCGTGTCCTCGATCTCCTGCAACTCCAGCTGCTTGGCCCGGTAGCGTTCCTGCAGCTCCTTCCGCTGCTCCTTGAGGCGCTCCCGCTCGTCCTTGTACGACTGTATCTGCTTCTCGATCTCCCCGATTTCTTTTTCTACCTCGAGGCGTTTCTTGTAGGAGCGCATGGCCTTCGTCCGCTTGAGCTCCTCCTGCAGGTCCCGGTATTTGAGGGCGTCGTCGCGCTCCCGCTTGAGCTTCCGGAGCTGGTTTTTTATCTCCTTGAGAATGATGCCCAGGTACTCCAGGTTTTGCTCCACCTCCGCCTTCTCCTTCTCCGATTTCTCGATATCCTGGTCGAACTCGGAGACACCGGCGATGTCGTCGATGATCTTCCGGCGGGGCACGTCGCCCATCTCCACCACGGCGGTGACGTCGCCCTGCTGCACGATACAGGTATCCGAGATGTTCGCCGACGACAAAAGCTGCACGAACTCGGTCAAAGATGACGACTTGCCGTTGATATAGAAATAGCTGTAGTAGTTGTCCGGGTCGTCGGGCAGCGGGGAGCGCTTCACCTTCCTCGTCAAGCGGATGGTCTCGTCGCCGTCCTCCAATACGAGGGAGACGGTGCAGTGTTTCACGTTTTTTTTGCCGTTGTAGATGAGGTCGGTGAGCCGGCCCGCCCGGATGGTCTTCGGGCTGCGCGGCCCCAGGATAAACAGGATGGCATCTGAAATATTTGACTTGCCGGACCCGTTGGGGCCCGTGATGGCGGTAAAGCCGGGGAGAAACGGGACAGTAATTTTCTTCCCGAAGGATTTAAAATTTTCCAACTGTACTTCCTTGAGGCGCATGCTTCCCATCCCGGTACACAAAGAATATATACGTTATATATAAACGTGTTGATTTCGCCTCTTAGAGAAACCGCGTTACTCCGGATTGAGCCGCAGCAGCATTTTATGGGCGAACACCGCCGCACCATACCCATTGTCGATGTTGACCACCGCGACGCCCGGCGAGCAGCTGTTCAGCATGGTCAGCACTGCCGCATAGCCGTCACGCCCCGTGCCGTAGCCCACGCTCGACGGCAGCCCCACCACCGGCGCCGGAAACAGGCTGGCTACGATGGCCGGCAGCACCCCGTCCATCCCCGCGGTCACGATGATAACCCGGGCATCGGCCAATGTCTCCCGGTAGGCAAGCAGGCGGTGAATACCGGCGGCGCCGACGTCGTACACGCGCTCCACCCGGTGGCCGAGCGATGCAGCAACGACGGCAGCCTCCTCCGCCACGGGCACATCCGATGCCCCGGCGCTGACCACGGCCACCAGGCCGTCATCACGCTGCCGCGCGGCTCCGACCACGACGAGGCGGGCCCGCTCATGGTAGACTGCATCGGCAACCCCGGCGACGGCCTCGTAGACATCCCGGCCTGCCCGGGTGACGAACAATGGCCACGCCTCGGCAGCCTCCACCAATCCCACGATGTCCTCTGTTGTTTTCCCCGGCGCGTAGACGGCCTCGGGCACCCCGGTCCGCATCTCCCGCTGCACGTCCAGCTTGGCCTCGCCCAGGTCCGCGAAGGGAGCGTAGCGGAGCTCACGGAGCGCCTCCTCGACGCTTATGTCGCCGCTGGACAGGCGCTTCAGGATGGCGCGAACACTGTCTTCGCTCATGGATTCAGGCAAACCACGCCGGGCTTAAATGATTTGTTATATGTTTCGGTTTTTCAGCCCGGGAAAAAATAGACAATTTTTTAATTGATGGCTGTTTTTGGCTGTGGATACGGGGATCTGGCGTCTTGCCACGCCTCCCTCCCCCTCGTATCCTCTTTTTCTTCCGTAGCCGGGCTTAGAGCAGGTCGTCGATGACCGGTTTGAGACGGACGGTGTCGGCGGGGATGCCCTCCGGGATGTCGTCGTACACGGCGATGCCCTCGTGGCTGAAGGAGAGGTCGCCGGCCCGGCTGAATATGCAGATGGTGGGGATGCCCTCGCCGAGATATTGTTTGGATATGTTGCCGTTGTCCATGCCGAACGTCCAGTCGAGGTCGTAGCCGTAGTCGGCAAACTGCTGTTTGAACTGCCGCAGCTGCTGCGCGGTCTCCTGCTCGTCGATGTCGACGGAGAGGATGACCACCTGGCTGTCGCTGTAGTTCTCCCGCACCCGGCGGAGCTCGAGCATCTGATACTGGCAGGGCTGGCACCAGGTCGCCATCATGTCCAGGACGACGACGCTGCCCTCGTAGTCGCTCAGCGCCCGGGTTTCGCCGGAGAGCGTGGTGAAGGTATGGGTGCCGCCGCTGGCCGTTTCATCGTCGAGGCAGCCGGACAGCGTGAGGGAGAGAAAGAGGAGGGACAGGAGCAGGACCGCCAGTTTTTTCATGCGTATCGTTCAACCCATGAGCGGAGCATGTCCTTTGGCAGGGCGCCCATCTGCTGGTCGACGAGCTCGCCGTCTTTGAAGAGCAGCAGCGTGGGGATGCTCATGATGCCGTACTGCTTCGCCGTTTGCTGGTTTTCGTCGGTGTTGAGCTTGGCGAACACGACGTCGCCCTGCATGTCCTCGGCCAGGTCCTCGATGACGGGGGAGAGCATCCGGCAGGGACCGCACCAGGGCGCCCAGCAGTCGACGACGACGAGCGGGTGCTGCTGCACGACGTCGTGCATGTCGCTGTCGGTGACCTGTACGGGTTTGCCGGGCATCTTGGAGCCGCCTTTGGCCATTTCCATGAGTTGTTCCATCTTTTTTTTCTTGATGTTTTCTGTTTCTTCGCTCATGGTAGCCCCAATAGACCGGGAATATATAACGTTTTTGCATAAATTCTGCACAAACGTTAAGTATGTCTGTCGCATACAAGTACCATGGCAGCCGACGAGCACATGCAATGCGGGGACATGCTCTGCCTCCTCTTCGACCTGACCCAGCTCGACATGCGCATCTACCGCCATCTGTTAAACGGGGAGCAGCGGGCGGACGCCGTCGCCGCGGCCATGCACAAGGACCGGAGCACTGTCCACCGGTCGCTCTCCCGGCTCACCGAATGCGGCTTCTGCAGACGGGAACGACGGCTCGTCGACGGCGGCGGCCGCTACTACGTCTACCGCGCGATGCCGCCCCAAAAAGTGAAACAGCACGTCCGCACCTGCATCGACGGCTGGTACCACCGGATGCAGGCGGCACTCGACCGTTTCACCGAAGAATTCCGCGGCGGCGACGGCTGACGCCCGGAAAATTTCGACAATCTTATATTATATAGACAATTATAAAGGGGCGGGAACCGAGGAGGGGTAGAGAGCATATAAAACACCTCTTTCCTCGATTCCCATACTGCTAACTGTGGCTCTCCACCCCACTAATACATCGTATAAGTATAAACTTTTCAGTGGAAACAGACCCCTGCCGAAAGAGCCCGCCCAGATGAACGGCGCGGAGCAAGCATATCATGCTGACATCGCCTGCGTACCCCATAAAGCGGGATGATGACCTCCCGTATCGATGGATTTTTATGCGTCGCCCCGTTGTAGCGATTGGAGGTCACGGATGAGACATGTGGTACGGTCGATGACAGCATTTTGTATCGTCATGGTACTTGCCGCCACACCATTCGTGCAAACGGTGTACCCGGAGAGCACAGGCAGCGGCAACAGGGTGGAGGAGCACGCACGAGAAAACGTACCCGCCAGCCCGGCCAGCATGCCGGTGGAACCGGAGCACAGCCACCAGGCGAAGGGAGACTCGATTCTTCTGTTTGAAAAAACCTACCACATATTTGGGACAACGTTCGAGCCAATAGAATATCATTTTTGGACGTCCCCTAACTGCGAACTGCGGAATCTCGACGTGCAATGGGAGACCGGACCGTTTCCCACCGGCCGGTTTGAATGCGGTTTCAGAAGCGTTAATCGAACCGGATACTATTTCTACACCATTACACCTCTGGTCATATTCGGTATGCCCCAGGGAAATACGGTATACAACAGAACGTCCTGTTTCGAACCCGGCGAGCAAATAGTAACCTGGACGCCAACGAATGTCTACTTCGGCACCATACACCTCCGCGCCTGGGAAGAAACAGGAGATCATTCCCCGGCCTAACCTGCAGGAATTGCATCTCGGCTGCCCCCCGCATCACATCAAAAACGAGGTTTATAAATTATAAACAAGCATATACTTACCCAATAGTAAAGCTTATTTATAATAATGTGTTAGGGGTATATGGAAGTGGCAGCCCTGAAAAATAAAGACCTTTTAGAATACCGGGAGATAGAGCGATGGCTCACGGGATCACCGTATAGCACAAAGGCGAACTATCTGAGCAGCTTAAAGAAATATCTGAGATACCGGGACATGGACCCCGAAGAGCTCATAGACGAAATAGAAATGGACCGGAAAAAATCAATGCGGGAGCAGGGAGAGGTTGAGCTCGAAGTTAAGAAATTCCTGGAATGGCTGAGGACAGACCGGGAAAAACAGACCGGGGGTTACAGACCGAAGAAAACCGGGGAGAAAGGAATGAGCGACAAGGCCATTTCTTCTATACTGGGGGCGATTCGCTCGTTTTACCGGGCTAACGGTTTTACGTTGAACGTGGAAACGCCGAAGGCGGTCCCCAAAAAGAAAAATCGGAAAAAACCCCTTCGAGCGGATAGCATAAAAAAACTGGTGGACCATGCCCCCACATTGCGGGACAAGGCCATAATCTTAATGATGTTTCAGAGCGGCATGGATGTATCCACATTGTGCAGCTTGGACTATGGCGACGTCGCCGAGGGGCTACAAACAGGAGAGGAACCGCTCCCTATCCACGTTGTAAGGGAGAAGGCCCACGTTGATTATGTTACATTCCTGGGCAAAGATGGCATTGATGCCCTTAAAGCATATCTTAACAAACGCCGGAAAAAAGAGGGTGAAATAGCATACAGTGACCCCCTCTTTCTAAAACATAAATATGGCTGGAATGAGATATGCGAGAACTGCAAGGCTGAATGGAACGGCGGGGATACCTGCCAGCAATGCGGCAGCGAAACATCAGAGCGAATTGTAGCACACAAATACCGGATAGCCCCGGACCTGATACAAAAAATGATGCGACAGGTGGCCGTTCTTTCCGGCGTTGTGAGCAAGGAACGCATGGAACAGGCCGATATGAACCCCTGCCGCCCCCATGCCCTGAGAGCAGCATTTAGCAGCGTGTTGAAAGGCCAGGGTGTGCCCTATGAAGTTGTCGAATACTGGATGGGCCACACGGTCCCCTATGATGCCGCCTATTCAAATTATACGCCGGGAGAGATGCAGGAGATGTATGCCGAACATTCGGATGCCCTGAGCATCAACCGGGCGACTGAACAGGTAAAAAAACTGAGTAAGGAAATGCGGGAACACATCGGCGAACTACAGATGGAAAACCGGCGGCTACAAAAGAAATTAGACAGCATGGAGCAAAGCAAAGAGCAAGAGATGGGGCAGCTTATGATAAAGACAATACGGGATAACCCCGAATTCCAGAAAGAACTACTGGGAGAATTGAAAAAATTGGACAAGGATTAGCCCTTTTCCTTTCCCCTTATTTCTTTAATTTTGTCTATTCTAAAAAGATTTAAACTTTGCTTATTTCTATCCTGGGTCATTATAATTGTAGGAAATATTTTGCCCCATAATTTTCTTTTCTTTCGGAGTTTTTTATGTTTCCATAGATGAAAAGCCATAGTAGTGTCCATCTTGTAATTGACAATTTCCTTTTTAGATATATCTGCATCATAATGCTCTTGTATAATTTCAGCTACCTTTAACGGATTCTCTATTTTAAGGCGCATTTGTTTTTCACCGATTGACTCGAAACTGAACAGACCAAATTGATGGGCTACCAATGCAATATATTCATCTATATTTCTATCCGCATGGATTAAAACCTCTTCCTCCATATGTTTATGAATAATGCTATCCAAGGCTTCTGTTACCCAATAGCTTAACTCTTGGTAATAAATAGATAACCATGTTTCTATGCGATTTAATGATTCTTTTACATCTGAAGAAATATTAGCAGGGTTGGGAATGCCATATATTGCCATGTTAATGCTGGAGATATGCAGAATAGGTTCAAGGAGTGTTTTTTCAAGGCCGGTTTTTGGATTATTTAGTTTATTTTTCCATGTCTCAATAATTTTTTTATCAATATCCGGGACTACTTCTTGGGGTGAGTAGCTGCTAGGGCCGGTATACTGTCGTTGCCACCCATCCCTCTCGATATAGCCGATTTTCTCTAGTGTGTTTATGTATCTTCTAACCGTGTTGATATCGTTCGGGAAGTCATTGCCAAATTCCTGTTTTCCTTCCCTGTATATCTCTCTAATTGTTTTCTTTTCATCCTCCATAACATAAAGTATTTTTTTAGTAGTTTCCCATTTGCTATTAAATAATTTATCCGGTTCCATTTCATAATCTGTCATATTACCACTTTATTTTGTATGCATTTTTTTTGCATATAGTATATAATATGCACAACCTTTATATAAAATATTGGTCAATGTTAGATATGCCCCTGATAAGGAAGGTTGTAAAATTTGGCAATGGCAACGGCATATTTTTGCCAGCTGATTGGCTTCATTATCTAGAGCATGAACATGGCTGTGCCCCAGGGAAAGTAAGCATCGAAGTAAATGATGCATTAACAATTCGCCCGATTTTTGAGGAGGAGGGAAGAGATGGATCAAGCGAATGATGCTGTAGATGAAATATTGCAAATACTCAGAAAAATAAATGGCAGAGGTAGAGATAATGAATCAGGAAAAAAATCTTTTTGAGCGGCTGATAGGTCAGCCGGTAAAATTAGTAGTCCAAGAGCCGGGACAAGAAAAACCCCGAACCTATTATGGAAAAATAGAGGATATCAACGACACCCTCATATTATTCAAATCTAGCCAAGGATATGGCAGCTTTGGCTTGCAATACGTCATCGCGGTGAAACCGCAAAAGGAGGTGGACCAATGAGTCGCGATGCCATTTATTTCTGTAAAAGATGTGGGAAAAAGCACTTATTGCCAGATAGCCCTAGATCCGAGATATATACAAAAAATTGTGAATGCTGCGATTCCGAAGAGCGGGCCACTCTTTTGATTAAGGAAAAAAGCGGGGAGCAATACCGGGAGCAAATCAGCCCGAATCAAGAGCTAGCAATAAATGAAAACGGCGTTTTTATTCAACGGATGCCAGATGACGACAACGACAGCGGATTTAGATATGACGTCATCAAGGGGCGATTTAAGCCGATACGGAAGCTAATGCTAGATGGCGAGCCAGTTTTTGAGGTTGAAATGAGCAAAAAGTTTAGAGGGAACGCCGAAGAGGTGTATAGAATGGCGAAGCAGGAAGGGAAGGTAGTGGACCGACGTAAGGCTTCAGACTGCATTAACCGGCTGCTACAAGGCATGGATATGCCTACCATTCAAAGCCATGCCACCTACGGCATATATCGCAACGACAACGGGCAGCTAGAGCTCTATCTTGAGCCCCACCCCCGGACAGAAATACAGCAGCAGCTAGAGCGAGAGATACAACGGGCAGGCTCCCTCAACACCGAGCTATCAAAAGAGGCATTAGCCCCCTGGTATGAAATCCCAAATTTCTGGCATCCTTATGAGGTATTGCCGCAGATGGGGCTAGCCGTTATGGCCCCTTTTGCCCTACCGTTGAGAGAGAAAAACATTATTGTCCCCCATATCTACAGCTACAGCCCGGAAAGCGGCATCGGAAAAACGGAAACCGCCCGGCTGTTCACCGAATTTTTATACGGCAAACGGAAGCTATCCAGCGACAGTATCAACAGCAGCTACCGGCTAGCCGATGGCATGGACGCCTTCGGCGGCCCAATCTGCATAGACGAAGCCGAGAAATTCAACTGGCGAAAGTTCCTGCCCCATATCAAGATGGCAACGGAATCCCCCATACAAGACAGCCGAGGAACCCCAAACCTGGGCAGCCGCCAGTATTGGAGCCGGGCCACCTTCTTTTTTACCGGCAACAAGTTTCCTATCACATCAAAATCCGGCCTTATCCGGATGCTAAAAATAGAGTTTGATATGGGAGCGAAACGGCAACGGCAGGATAAGCAGCAGCGAATAGCGTTAAAGAACTGCCGGAAGCAATTAAAGCCGGTAGGTTGGCGGCTGGCAGAAATGGAACTAGAGGCCATTGATGGCAGCCTTTCAACACTAGAGGCTCTGATAGATAGGCATGCCGATAGAATAGAAGAGGCGGTAGGTGTGTTTGCCGATCCCCGACGGGCTACCGAGTGGGGCGTTGTCTATGAGGGGCTTAAAGTGTGGGAATTGGCAGCCCAGCGATACGGTTTAAAATGCCGGGCTCCAAGCTATACAGACTTTGCCCGGAACGTGGTAGGCCCTATCGAAATGACTACTTTCGAGAGTTTAGAATTGCCTGCCGAGGACTTTATTAATTGGTGGCAAAGCTGGAAAGTTAATCATACCGTCAAAAAAATAGAGGAGCCAACGGGGATTGTAGATTATGAAACAAAAGGGAAAGGCGAAATTTGGGCAGAAAAAACCATAGATTATGATGGCGAAACAATATCGGGGGATATTGTTACCAACCCCATCTTAAAAGAATACCGGGACAGAGCCGTTAAGGAAATCCCCATTAGCAGTATGCCAGAGCTAGCTAAAGGAATTTCGGCATTAACCGGCATACCCCATAAAGAGCTCTATGGCACGTGGTATATGGGAATAGAAAACCGGCAAAAAGGCGTTTTCATTCCAAATAACATACATAGGGGTGGGGAAAACAGCGGTTACACGGTTACATCGGCAAAAAATGGCGATTTAACAGAGGGAAAAAACGTAACCGGTGAATCCGGAAAAAAGCATAGTGGCGGTTACGGCGATTTAACAGAGGTGAATGACGGCCAAAAAACCCAACGTAACCACGTAACCGGCGAAATGCCTACCCCCACGCAAAAGAATAAAACAAAAGGAGGGAAAGGCGATGGCAGCTAAATTAAAAATTCTAAAAATTGCCAACAGCCATGAGATTGTGAATTGTGATCTCTGTTTGCGGCGCCCAGCCGTCTACGAGGTCAGGTTTGATGGCACACGGCTATGTGAGCTCTGCCTGACCAAATACCTGAATGAGCATGGAATTAAGCGTTATCAGGTGCGGATAGTATGAGCAGGCCGAAGCCCAAGCTTATGATGCAGGTTGGCCGCTGGCAATTGCTCAAGGACAATCAGGGTTGGATTGTGCGCGATGACAATGGGCATACCTGCTGGCCGAGTAGCTTGGCCGCTGCCATTCATATAATGTATGAAAACGTGATCGCTGACAATCGATTCAACGACAAAAAGCAAAACGGCATTGACGCAATGCGACGGGCCATCATCGCGGCCAATAATGCGTTTAACGGGCTTTTGACGGCTGAAAAAATCGCGGAATTAAACGAAATCATGCGGGAGGGGCGGCGATGACCGGCCAGCATACACCCGGCTGCCGTAAAACCTGCTATTACCGGTTTATTTCTGATTTGAGGGGCAATATATTCCCTGGGGGTGCAAGCGTTGTCAGAGCGTGATATGGACAGCCTGGATAAAACCATATCGCTATTGGAGCGGATAGAGCAGTCCATCCCCCTGCATCCCTACAGCAACCGGATTTGCTCATTACAATACCAGGTAAAAATTAATCTTGAAACCGCCATCAAAAAACTGGAAAAAATCAAAGAGGCAAAGCAAAAATGGGAAAACTACCAGCAGGGTGGCCGCCATGAGCATTAATTGCGGCAGCCTAGAAAAAATGATTATGACGTTGCGATGCATCGAAGGCTGCATGCCATCGGCAGCAAACCGGATATCCTACCGGCGGCAGATCCTGGCAAAGTGCTACATCAGGGGCGCGCTCCGGCAGCTGCAGGAACTCATGGAAATGAAAAAAAGAGAGTGATAAAAATGGTAAAAGATAGCCTGTATGGAAGCGAAGGGACAAGAGAGAAGGAAGAGGAAGATATTGACTGGGAGATTTGGCGGGAGCATGTGCACAAGGATATGGAGCTCCAAATAGAGGCAGAGAAGGAGGGGCGGGAGCTCCAAGATGTAACCGCTACATTGGAAATGTGGCATGATGTCCCCGATGTAGTCGCCGCGGAATTCGATGCCGAAGAGCATTATGGAGATGAAGAATACTGGCTGCATAACCCGCCTTATCCCTGCAGGATAGTCCGTTTCTATAGAAGGTCATTCGAGCTAATGGACAAGCGGATAAACAAATATTATGGTGATCTCCAATACTGGAATAAAAAACACTTTCTAGAGCTCCGGGATGGACTTAACAAAAATTATCGGGAGATGAGCGAGTTTTCAGGGGTATCTATAGCTACGATTTCCCGCCGGCTGAATGAATAACGCGCTTCATGTTCCGATGGCATGTTCCATAATGTTCCATTAACCAGCGCCCTCATGTTTCAATGTCTGTTTCAAATTCTGCTGTGATAGGCGGCTCTATGAAGTGATTTCTGTTTCACATAATAATATAGAGGGATATCTAAATAGAAGCACGCGCGTTTTATGACGGTTGATAATAAGGCGGCTATTTTTTCTTTCGCTCTTTCATCTCTTGGACGATAGAAAGCGATTGTAGTTTTTCAGCGATGGCCCAGCGGATAAATTCAGAACGGCTGGATCCTACACCGAGCTCCATAGCCCGGTCTATTCCCTGTAGCTGTTCATCGGATAACTTTATCTGGATGGGTTGTAATGCCATAGTATGTATATCGTAAATGTTATAAATATGCTTTGCCATTATGTGTATGCGTTGTAAATGCAACGTAAACACAAAAGAGGTATAAAATGACAAAAGAAATGACATGCCCCCATTGCGGGGATAAATTGGACATAGATGCGATGCTGGAAAAACACGGCCTTCGGGCAATGCCTGCCGTTAGTTTAACGGATGCTGACGGTGAACCTGTTAACGTGCATCTTTCAGAGGGTGCGGTTGACACGGCCAGCGAGATGCTGAAAAGTAAAACGGTTGATGTGGCCGAACTCGGCGATGTTACCCCTGTTGATGTGGCCGAGTTGATATATAACCGGCTGGATAACTTGGGTGCTCTTAATGAGCATACGGAGGCGTTGCTCGTCAAGATAATAGCAGCTCTGAAACAACGGCGGTTGGACAGGGTGGCACGTGCCATCAGCCACGCCAAATAAACCCCCCCCTCTCCCCTCTTTTTTTATATATTTTTGTTTTTTTATATATTGTAGTTTTTATCATTCAAAAATAATATATAGATTAAGTGCTTTGTTATCTATGGACTTTGCAGCCATCGGCGCCGAGGGCTGGACCTGCATTGCCATCGGGATCGCCTTTGCTATCGTGGCTGTTCTTTCATGGCATGCCGAGGGAACAAAACATGGCGGCGTTAAATTCATGAGCTCCATAGTGGGCATGTTCATGTTTTTCGTCGTGCTCTCTATCTCTCATGTCCTGACCGGGGAAATATATGACTTTGACCTCTTCGGCTACCTACAGGATGGCTTAAACCAGCTGGCCGGGCTGATAACATGACCGGCATTGACGACATCGCCGACGCTGCCGCTAGCGGCGATGATGATAACGGAGATGTGGGGGCGCTCCCTTTCGTTTTTGCCATTATGGGGCTGGTATTCATGATACAGGTTGTGGGGATGCTGGTATTTGATGCTAACCCATTGCTATGGCTATGGGATCATGTTACCGCCGCGTTGTCTGATCTCTATAGCTCCATCGGCTGATAACCGCCTGATACCCGATTTTTCCGTCAATGGAATGTCATATTTCTTCCATGAAATGGGGTTTGATGCCGGATATTCGGACCGCAATAAGCAGACCGCCCGCCAAAAATCATAATATATAAAGCTTGCCGTAGAATCTCATTATTACTTATAGCAAAGGCATAAACTATTAATAACAATTTTACATTAATTCTAGCATAAGTCAAGCTAATTTATGTTTTTATTATAACAAAAGTTTACAATTAATAAAGCATAAACAAGCTTATAAAGTATGAGTCCATTAGCACGTGTGAAACAGGTGCCGTTATGACCGGTCTCGACGACAAAGACAGAAAAATAATCGGGGTGCTCCAGCAAAACCCGCATGCCTCGCAGAGCGACATCGCCAGGACGACCGAGCTCTCACAGCCGGCGGTCAGCCTCCGCATCAAAAAGCTCATGGAACAGGGATACATTTCGCGTTCCATCGGCATCGACGTACAGCGCCTCGACCTGCCCATCGCAAAGCTGGAGATAGCCCACAACGGCGACCAACAGATGCTCGACACCTTCAACCGCTGCCCGTACATCGTCGACATCCTCCACATGCAGAACACGACCCAGCTTTCACTGTTCATGGTCGGCGAAACCGAGACAACCATCCATTCCGTCGCCTCCCGCATGCAGGAACACGACGGCCTGGAGCTGCTCCACTACGACACCATCACCACCGCGCAAAACAGGGTCGTCCATCCGCTGCAGCTCCCCGACGGGGGCGACGGGGCATGCCAGCACTGCGCCTGCTCCACCTGCAGCCACCACAAAGAAGAGCGGTGCATGGGATGCCCGCTCACCCCGCTGTACCGCGGAGAAATCTGGTAATCATTTTTGGAGCTGCCGGACAAATCGGCGCATGTTGTTCCAGTGGGTTCCCTTCCAGTACACACGGCCGCATCCGGGGCATCGCCAGAACTGCTCATGGATATCATAGGCATGTTCGGGCACGATGTCTTCCACCGCTGATTTTTCTACCGTGACAACCGGCGTGTTGCAGACCGTACATCTCGAGAGCATGGCGTCCTCGCATATCTCAATGCCGGTGGCATCGACGACCCGCCGGATCTGCTCCCCGAGCTCGGTGCTCTCAATGAAAACCGCGTCGTCAGCCCGCTCGGCCAGTTCCCGATCCCGGGTGACCAGCATCCGATTCCCGGCCGTGGCCCGCTCAAGCAACATGTCGTCGTCGCCGTCACGGGCATAGACGGTGTCATGGCCAAGGATGCGCAACCATTTCGCCAGGGTGCCCAGCATCTGGTCGCACAAAAAACGCATGGGTTTACAGGACTTTCAGGCGGGTGACGTTGTGATGACGCTTCGCTATCTCGCGGAGGATGTTGATGTTCCGGCCGTTCGCCCCGATGGCTTTTCCCTTGTCCTCAGGGGTGATGGTGACGTTGACCTGGGAGCCGTCCTCTCCCTCCATCACCACGACCTCCTCCACGTCGAACGGCTTGAACAGGTTCAGGATAAACCGTTTGGTGTCCTCGTCGTTTTCCACGAACTTTATCTCCTTGTTCAGCATGTTCTCCAACCGCTTCAGGTTTTTGGCGTTTTTACCGATGGCTTTGCCGAGCTTGCCGTGCTCCACGATAAATGTCACCCGGTCGTCCATCTCGATGCAGTCGATGATCGGGGCGTTGGTAACGTCTTCGGCGAGCGCGATGTACTGCATCTCCTCGTTCGACAGCCGTATCTCCATTTATTGGCTCAGCTCCATGATGTTCGAGGTGCCTTCGTCTATCACGCTGAGCACGGAAACGCTGAAGGGTTTCCGGCACAGGGTGCCGAGCTGCATGGCGCTGCCCTGATATACGAATACCGGGGTGTCGTCCGCGGCGTCGAGCACCGCCTGTTTCTCCGGGCAGTTGTGCGCCATGATGAAGAGCCTGGCGTCGTCGCTGTGCTTCAGCGCCTCTTTGGCGCCCATGTAGACCTGTCCCGTGGCAAGGAGCCGGTTTAGTTCTTTTTGCATATCCATGTTATTCACCTTTGTTGACTTTTCCTACGTCGACTGAAAGCTCAACGGAGCCCGTGCCCAGCTTGATGGGCTGTCCGACGATGATGTTTTCTGCCACGCCGCGCAGTTCGTCGATTTCTCCCTGCTTGGCGGCGCGCAGCAGATGGTTGACGGTGATTTCGAACGCGGCGCGGGCGATGACCGAGCTTTTTTCTCCGCTGACACCCTGCCGGCCGATGGGGCGGACGGTGCCGTCGGAGGTCATGGTGTCGGCGACGAGCATGATATGGCGGATGTCGACGTTCAATCCCTGCTCCTGCAGGGTGTTGTGCGCTTCCTTGATGATGGCGTTGCGGGCGGCCTCGATGCCCAGCACGTTGTAGATGGCGTAGATGTCGTTGGTCGTCGTCCGCGTCTTGTCGACGCCTTCGATGGTGAGGATTTTTTCGAAGTTGCTGCCCTCGGTGTAGATGATGTATTCGCCTTTTTCTTTCCGGATGACCGCGCGTTTTATTCCCTTGATGCCCTTGATCTTGAGGTTTTTGACCTCTTCGTTGATGCGCTGCAGTTCCTTGTAGGTGGGCTCGGTGGGATGGACCTCTAATGTGCCGCCTTTTTGCTCGACCTCGACCCGCCGGATGGTGTTGAGCCGCCGCTCGATGTCCTTCATGGCGATGTCCTTGCGGTCGAGCGCTTTTTTGTTCGGCGTGATGAGTATCATCATGTTGCCCAGGTCGGTGGTGACGTCGGCGATGTTGATGAGTCGGGTGATCTCTATCTTGTTGGCGATCTTGGTGGCCATATCCCTGGTGACCTTGTATTCTCCTTCGAGGTAGACGGTCATCATCGGGGTGGACGGCTTCTTTCGGGCGTCCACGATTTCGATGAGGCGGGGCAGGCCGAGCGTCACGTTTATCTCTGCGACGCCGGCGTAATGGAACGTTCGCATGGTCATCTGGGTGCCCGGCTCCCCTATCGACTGGGCGCCCACGATGCCGCAGGCCTCCAGGGGGTCCATCAATGACTTGTTGTACTCGTCGATAACCCGTTCCACCAGCGTCCGCAGCTTCTTTTTCGATAGCTTTGCGTCTATGACCTGGTCGATGATGTCGTCTTCAAGCGACCGGGGCAAAAACTCGTCGTGTTCGCCCAGGATGCCGCGGATGCGCTCCCGGAGCGCCGCCCGGTCCTTGGGCTCCTCGTACGACGGCTCGGGGATGTAGTCGACCCGCTGCAGTATCTCCCGGGCGTCGACATGGCCGATGGCCTCCTTGATGTTTTGAGCGGCGTTGCCCACCACTTCTTCCAGCTCGTATGCCGGCGCCACCTTGAGGTCGAGTTCGTTGTGGTAGCCGGCCTCCCAGAGCGCCTCGGCCTTGGCCGGCCCGATACCTTTTATCTCTGAGAAAAATTTGAGGGCTTCGTCCCGCGGCGGGGTGAGATGCTGCTTGATGGTGCTGGCATATTTTTTGCCGATGCCTCTGACCTCGGCGATGGACTCGATGGGCTGCAGCTGCAGCTCGTCCATGCTTCTGAATCCTTCCTCGTAGAGCGCTGCCCCCTTCGCCGGCCCGATGCCCTTGACCTGTGAAAACTCGTTGACGAGTCGCTGTTTCTCCGAGATCTCCTCGTCTTCTTTTTCCTCAGCTGCGGGTTTCTGCGCCTGTTTTTTCCGGCCGACGGCGTCGAGGATCTCCTTCGCCTCGTCTTCGTCGAAGCCAGTGTCCATCAGGTCTCCGGCATCCGCGCTTTTCAGGGAGGACAGCGTGTGTTCCTCCGCCAGCTTCGATGCCGTTTCCTCGCTCAGGCCGCGGCGCTGCAGGGCCAGCATGGTGTCCTTTTTCGCCATTTAGAGCACCTCCTGCGCTACGCTTTCGACGTTCACGGCTTTGCCGCGCACGCTTTTCGTGGGGTCGACGCCGTCTTCGCCGTACTGGAACTGGACCACGTCGCCGTACGTGGTGCGGACGGTGCCGTCGTCCTCCATCTTGAGATTTTCGAGCGCGTTGATGAGCCGGCGCTGCATGTACCCTGACCTGGAGGTTCGCACCGCGGTGTCCACGAGGCCTTCGCGGCCGCCCATGGAATGGAAAAAGTATTCGGTGGGATTGAGTCCTTTTTTGTAGTTGCTGGACACGAATCCTTTGGCGTCCGCACCCAGGTCGCCTTTTTCGAAATGCGGGAGCGTCCGTTCCTTGTAACCGCGGTGGATGCGCTCGCCTCGCACTGCCTGCTGGCCGACGCAGCCTGCCATCTGCGACAGGTTGAGCATGGAGCCCCGGGCGCCGGAGCGGGCCATGATGACGGCGGCGTTGCCCAGGCCCAGGTGATGGCTGGCGATTTCGCCCATCTGGTCACGGGCCCGGCCGGTGACGCGCATGATCTCCATCTCCAGTGTTTCCTCCAGGCTTCTGCCCGGGATTTCTTCGAGTTCGCCCTGCTTGTAGGCCCGTATCAGGCTGTCTATCTTGTCCTTGGCCCTGGCCAGCCGCTCGTCTATCTGCATGTTGGCCTCGTCGGGCATGTCCTCGTCGTCGATGCCCGTTGTGAAGCCGATGTGGTTGATGGCGGCGATGCCCAGCTTGGTGACCCGGTCGATGAACTTGCGGGCCTCGGTCAATCCTTTTTGCCGGGCGATATGGTTGAGGATGACTCCTTTGAACGCGCCGATGCTTTTTTCGTCTATGACACCGGTTTCCAGGTTGCCGTCGCGGATGGTCACGTAGGCATCGTACTCGCAGTCTTCTTTTTTACATTCGTCGCAGTTGATGCAGGACTGCGCCTGGTACGCAAGATTGAGGTCGTCGGGCAGGATGACGCTGAATATCTCTTTGCCGGTCATGTCCGCCGTCACGTTTCCGGTAAGCCCCGCAGAGGAGAGCATCCTGACGGCAGCTGACTCGTCAAACGTTTTGTCCTTGTAGGTCAGCAGGAAGCAGCCGCTGATATGGTCGTGGATGGCGCCGATGATGACGCCGCCGAAGCGCGGCGAGAGAATGTTTTCCTGCACCTTCATCAGGACCTCCGCCTCGCCCTTGGCCTCCTCCGATTGCAGGACATGGAGGTTCATTTCGTCGCCGTCGAAGTCGGCGTTGTAGGGCGGGCAGACCGCCAGGTTGAGCCGGAACGTCTTGTAGGGCAGCACCCGCACCGTATGCGCCATCATGGACATGCGGTGCAATGACGGCTGCCGGTTGAACAGCACGATGTCGCCGTCCTCCAGCTGCTTCTCAACGACGTATCCGACCTCGATGCGCTCCGCCACGTTTTCCGCGTTTTCCTCGGTGACCTTGATGCGTCGGCCGTCGCCCCGGATGACGTAGTTGACACCGGGCAGGTACACCATGCCCTTGGGTGCCTCCGGCGCGGGGCCGCGTTCCACGAGCTGCCGTATCACCTCGATGTTGTGCGGATGAACGCGCACCCGGACGGTCAGCTCGCGGGCCATCCTGATGGGCACGCCGACCTCGTTGATGCTGATGTTAGGATCCGGCGATATCACGGTTCGCGCCGAGAAGTCGACGCGTTTGCCGGACAGGTTGGAGCGGAAGCGCCCCTCTTTGCCTTTGAGCCGCTGCGCCAGGGTTTTGAGCGACCGGCCGCTGCGATGACGGGCCGGGGGAATCCCGGCTGTCTGGTTGTCAAAATAGGTGGTGATATGGTACTGGATGAGCTCCCAGAGGTCCTCGACGATGAGTTGCGGAGCCCCGGCATCCCGGTTTTCCTGCAGCCGCTGGTTGATACGGATGGTGTCCACCAGCTTATGGGTCAGGTCGTCCTCGCTTCGCTCCCCGGTCTCGAGCGTGATGGACGGACGGGTGGTCACAGGGGGCACGGGCAGCACGGTGAGCACCATCCACTCCGGACGGGCCACCTCGGGGTTGAGCCCGAACAGGTAGAGGTCCTTGCCCTCGGCGTCGCTGACCTTTTCCAGCCATTCCCGGACCTCGGACGGCGTCAGCTTGTGCCCCTCCTCCCGGAACGTGGTGGGCTTGTCCAGCTCTATCGGCGGGCTCTCCCGGCCGCAGTAGGGACATTCCTTGGTCTTCCGGGCCAGCGCGATGACCTCCTTTGTAAAGCGGTGGAGGTCCTGCTTGCCCTCCTTGATTTCCTTGTACCGTTTTTTGAGCTCCTGTTTCTGTCGCTCTTCGACCAGCAGATGGCCGCAGCTCCTACATGTCGCACGCAGGATGCCCAGGATGGTCTTGACGTAGCCGACATGGATGACCGGCATCGCCAGCTCGATGTGACCGAAATGACCGGAGCATCCGTCCTTGCCGACACGCTGCCGGCAGGTCTTACACCGCAGGCCGGGTTCTATGACGCCCAGACGGGGGTCCATCAGTCCCATCTCTATGGGGAACCCGTCCTCGTCGTAGGTGTCCGGCGTGATGATGCGCGTGGCTGACATCTTCCGTATGTGTTCCGGTGAAAGCAGTCCGAACTGGATTGAATCTATCTTTTTTGGGGCATGTGTCCTCATTGTTTCCCTCACACTATCTCGGTTAAACGGAGTTTTGGCTCAATCGCCAGCGATTTCAGCTCCTCGAGCAGCAGCTTGAATGCGTAGCTCATCTCCACCGGGTGGATGGAGGCGTCGTCACCGCAGATGGAGCATTTCAGGAACCCCTTTCTCGTTTTGACGGCGATGTGGCCGCAGTTCTCGCAGACATATTGCACCGTCAGATCGGATTCCTCGAGCAGCCGGTCCTTGATGGTCATCGACGCGCCGTGGCCGACCAGGCAGTCCCGCTCCATCTCGCCGAAGCGCAGACCGCCGTCCCTCGCCCGGCCCTCGGTGGGCTGCCGGGTGAGAATCTGCACCGGACCCCGGGAGCGGGCGTGCATTTTCCCGGAGACCATGTGATGCAGCTTTTGATAATAGATGCAGCCGACGAAGATGTCGGCGGATATCATCTCGCCTGTCTCGCCGTCGTACATGACCTCTTTGCCGCTGTGTTTGAACCCGTTGTCGATGAGCAACTGCCGCAGTTGCTTTTCCGTCTCGCCGGAAAACGCGGTCCCGTCCACGGTGCGGCCCTCCAGGGCACCGACCTTGCCGCCTATCATCTCAAGCACGTGGCCGACGGTCATCCGGCTGGGAATCGCATGGGGATTGATAACCAGATCAGGGGTGACACCCTCAGCCGTAAAGGGCATGTCCTCCTGCGGCAATATCAGACCGAGCACACCCTTCTGACCGTGCTTCGACGCGAACTTGTCGCCCAGCTCGGGAACCCGCTGGTCGCGCACCTTGAGCTTCACCAGCCGCGAGCCGTTCACCGACTCGGACAAAACGACGGTGTCCACCACGCCGGTCTCGCCGTGACGGACGGTGACGCTGGTCTCCCGGCGCTTCTGCGGAATGAGGATGTCGGTTGGCTCCTCCAGAAAACGAGGCGGCGACGTTTTGCCGACCAGTACGTCGTCGCTGTCCACCTTGCTCTCCGGTGAAATGATGCCGTCCTCCGACAGGTTGGCATAGGCCTCCTCGGAGCGCACGCCACGACACTCGGGATCGGGAATCTCGAAATGGTCCTCCTGGCCGCCGGGATACCGCTGCTCCTCGGCGGAATAGGCACGGAAAAAGGTGCTCCGGCCGAGACCGCGCTGGATGGACGCCTTGTTCATAATCAGGGCGTCCTCCATGTTGTATCCCTTGTAGGAGAGAATGGCGACCACGAAGTTCATGCCCGCCGGTCGCTCTGAAAAGTTGATGTACTGGGATGAATGCGTCTCGACCATGGGCCGCTCCGGGTAATGCAGCAGATGACCGCGGGTATCCGGCCGCTTCCGGTAGTTGGCGCTGCCGAAGCCCAGGGACTGCTTGCCCATGCTGGCTCCCATGGTGATACGGGGGGACGAGTTGTGCTCCGCATAGGGCACGAGCGACGCGCCGATGCCCAGGATGCACATGGGGTCGAGCTCCATGTGGGAGTGCTCCTCGGTGAGATTGGCCTCGTTGAGCGCGATGTAGGCGTTTTCTTCTTCCTCGGTGTCGACGTATTCCACGACGCCGAGCTCGATGAGGTCCATCCAGCTGAGCTCGCCGTTTTCCAGCTGCTCCCGCTGCTCGCTGTTCATGGCCAGGTCGCCGTTTTCAGCTACGAACAACGGGCGGCGCACCCGGCCGGGGTCGCAGTTGAGAAAGACGTCGTTGCTGTCATGATAGTATGCGATGTTGATTTCGATGTTGAGCTTGCTGTTGCGGCGTTTCGCCCGGACCTTGTCCGCCAGCTCCTGGCCGTCGGGGTACATGCCGACCAGCTCGCCGTTGAGGTACACCCGGGCGTGCCTGGATTCCTTGCGCACTTCCTGGAGGCCCATCTCCTGGAGCTCCTCCTTGACCGCCTGCTCCGGGTAGCCCTCGGAGACCTCGACGGTCATCGCCAGGTTTTTCACCAGCCCACAGTTGGGTCCCTCCGGCGTCTCGTTGGGGCAGAGCCGGCCCCAGTGGGTGGAATGCAGGTCACGCGCCTCGAAATGCGGCTGCGTCCTGGTCAGCGGCGACGTGATACGCCGCAGATGGCTGATGGTCGCCAGGTTGGACGTCCGGTCGAGCAGCTGCGATACGCCGGTGCGGCCTCCCACCCAGTTGCCCGTGGCCAGCGCGTGATGGATACGCTGGGTGAAAACGTCGGTGCGGACGCAGGGCTTGATGTTCAGGTCGTCAAGGTTTTTGCCCCGGGCGTGCAGGCGTTCAAGCTGGTATTTCATGTCCTTGCAGAGCGCGATAAAGGCCACCCGGAACAGGTCTTCCATCAGGTCGCCGGCCAGCTTCAGCCGCTTGTTGGCATAGTGATCCTTGTCGTCCTCCTCCCGGTGACCGAGCGCCAGCTCCAGCACCGCCTGCGCCATCCGGGCCAGGAACACGGCTTTTTTGATGCGGTCCTCGGGCTGGTTGCCGAGATGGGGCAGCAGGTTGCGGTCCATCAGCGACAGGGCGCGCTCCCGCCGGTATTCCTTCGCCTGGCCGCCGGCCACCTTCCGGCCGAAGTATTCCAGTGCCTCTTCTTGGTCGGTGACCTCGTATTCCTCCTGTGATTCCTCGATGTTGGAGAGCACGAAGACCTCTGTTTCGGGGTATGAGACGATGTTGTCCATGATGTCCTGGGATTCCATGCCCAGGGCGCGAAGCAAAATGATGAGGGGTACCTGGCCTGCCACCGTCGGCAGCGTGGTCATGAGCATGCCGTCTTTTTTCTTTTCCACCATGATGATGGAGCGGTAGCCCTCCTTCTGCGAGAACACCTTGGCTGTCTCCACGGTGTAGCCGTAGCGGGTGTTTTTCTCTATGAGCACGCGGTTGGGCGCCAGGTCTTCCAGGGTGATGAGCACGCGTTCGGTGCCGTTGCTGATGAAGTGGCCGCCGGGGTCCAGCGGGTCCTCGTGGGCCTCCCGGAGCTTGTCGTAGTATTCCTCCTCGGAGAGCTCGCGGCCGGCGTCCTGTTCCACCGCCTCAGGGGAGATGTTGCACCGTGCGGATTTGACCATGATGGGCAGCGAGCCGATGCGGACCTCTTCGGGCTCGTAGGGCACGCCGTGTATCTCGGGGATGAACTCCACGAAGACGGGCGCCTCGTAGGTCAGGTCGCGAAGGCGGGCTTCCATCGGGGTAACATGGTGCTCGTCCCCGGTTGCCTCCTTGACGACGGGCCGGCCGACGCGGATGTCGCCGACCTTGATGCGGTAGCCCTCGATCTCTGTGTGGATGTAGCCCCGTTCGAGGTTTTCTCCCTCGCCGATGCGGGTGCTGTCCATGATCTCCTGCATCCGGC
>CAZQNC010000007.1:0-27434 GCA_964594625.1 uncultured Thermoplasmatales archaeon
TGTCGACGCCGCCCATGACCGATTTCACAAGCGACTGCAAGCTCACCGACAGCTACCTGCTCGAGGACAACGGCCTGTGGGCTTTCTGGGGCAACACCGGCGGCAGGATATGGAACACCTCGCATCTGCAGCCCAACCTCCGGGGCATCGTCGACGTTCCCCCGGCGGGATGGGTCCGCATGTACGGCCTGATCGACGGCGCCATGTTCAGCTACCGGCCAGGCAACGCCACGGGCGGCGGCCGACTCAAATGGACGGTGAACACCTCCACGCCGCGCTACGGCAGCCCCCCGGTCACCGCCGACGACGGCGTGGTCTACGTGGCCAGCGGCGGCATGATAGCGGCCCTGGACGCCGAAAGCGGCAGCCAGCAGTGGAGCCACCGCGTCGGCGAGGGAGCGGTGCAGCCCTCCGTCCACGACGGCATCGTATACGCCGGCAGCAGCTCGGGGCTCTACGCGCTCGACGCGGGCAGCGTGACATGGAGCCAGGACATGGCGGTGTGCTCCCGGCCCGTGTACAGCCAGGGCATGGTCATCGCCGGGGGAGCCAGCCAGGTTTCCTGTGTTACGTCGTCAAACGGCACCCAGCGGTGGACGACCCGGGTGAACGGCTCGGCATATGTCTCCCCGGTGTACGACGGCCACGTCTACGTGGCGGCCGGCAGGCAGTGCTACGCCCTCGACGTCGACGACGGCAGCATATCCTGGACGTTTGCCGCCATGGCGCCGATGACCGCATCGCCGGCAGCCCGGGACGGCACCGTATATGTTGGAAGCTGGGACAACCATGTGTACGCGCTGCATGCGGACACCGGCGAGCTCAGATGGAAGTATGCGACCGGATGGGGGGTGGACACCACGCCCGCGGTCGACGACGGCCATGTCTATGTCGGCTCGATGGATAACGGCCTGTACTGCCTCGATACCGGGGGCGAGCTGCAGTGGATGCGGAGCCATGCCTCCGCGGTGCATTCCTCCCCGGTATTGTACGGCGACTACGTGTTCTACGGCTGCGACGACGGCCATGTCTATGCGCGCAATCGGACGACCGGCGCCGCGGGGTGGAGCTACGCCCCGGCATATGAGATGCAGGCGGACGTGTACAACTATGTGACCACGGCCGTCCGTTCCACGCCGGCGCTGGCCGACCGGACCTGCTATGTCGGCGCCGCCGGTCATGTCTACGCGCTGGATGCGCAGACGGAGCCCTGGCCCGTGGAAACCGGGGCTGGCGGAGCCGGCGGAGCCTCATCCGTGTGGTGGATTGCCGCCGTGTTTGTCGGCGCGCTGGCCGGCGCCGCCGCCTACCTGTGGTACCGTCACCGCTGGCCGTTTTCGGCGCTATCGGGGGAATGACGCTGAACTGCGGCCGATGTCACGGCTGACGGGCTTTTTACCGGGAGGCCACGTAGAGATGTGCCTCGTCGACGCCGTTTATCGCCCTGAGCT
Organism: uncultured Thermoplasmatales archaeon; assembly: GCA_964594625.1. Classification (GTDB taxonomy): domain Archaea; phylum Thermoplasmatota; class E2; order UBA202; family DSCA01; genus CAZESS01. The sequence continues at coordinate 1,452 of CAZQNC010000007.1, forward strand.
GATAGTACGCGGCGCTGACGTCTTCGACGTCGCCGGAAAACATGAGCACCTCGCAGCATGAGCAGGCTGCGGCATCGAAATCCGAGTGCATGAAGCTCCGGAAGATGTCCATGTGCCGGTGGCGGATTGTGGACACCTGGGCTGCGGCGTCATGCTCGTAGAGCAGGGTGATGACCCCTTCGACGGTGCCCCGGCGCCCGTCCAGGCCGGCTTTTTCTCTGAGCAGTGCGCGCACCGCATCGCGGACGAACGCCGACCGGCTCCGGTATCCCATGTCCGCCGTTGCCGCGCGGATGGCCTCGTCCATCCCGGCGGGTATGCTCATGGACACCACCCGTGCCTCCCCGTTTTCCCGTTTCCGCCGGGTCATGATAGCCTCCGGTACAGAGCGGCGAACAGGAAGAGCCCGGCGGCGGTGAACACGATAACCCCGCTGGTCGCCACGTCGTAGACGGCTGAGAGCGAGATGCCCAGGACCATGGAGAGCAGGCCGACGCCCACGGCCGCCATCGTGGTGCGGCGGAAGGACAGGTCGAGCTGCAGCGCCGTCAGCCCGGGCAGGACGATGAGCGCGACGACGAGGATGATGCCGATGACCTTAATCGACAGCGTTATCGTGGTGGCCACCAGTACGTGGAAGCCCACCGATAATGGCGTCACCGGGATGCCCATCAGCCGGGCGGATTCCTCGTCGAACGTGATGGAAAGGAGCTCCTTGTAAAAGATGCCCAGGAACAGCGCCGCGGCCACGCCCAAACCTGACACGATGACCAGGTCGGTGTGGTCGATGGTGAGGATGGACCCAAAGAGGTAGCTGAACAGCTCGACGTTGAAGCCGCCGGCCAGGCTGATGATGATGAGGCCCCCGGAGAACCCGATGGCCAGCATCACCGCGATGGCCGCATCTGAATGCGCGATGCCCTTCCGCCGCATGTAGGCAATGGTGACCACGGCCAGCGTGGATACCACCCAGGCGGTCAGCAGCGGGTTGACATGCAGGAGCAGTCCCAGCGCGATGCCGCCGAAGGCGGTATGCGCGATGCCGTCCCCGATCATGGTCTCCCGGCGCAGGATGAGGAAAAAGCCGACCCAGGCGCAGACCAGCGCCGTGATGAGCCCGCCGAGCAGCGCATGCTGGAAAAACTGGTAGCCGAGCAGCCGTGGCAGGTCGAGCAGGGTCAGGCTACTCATCGGCGAACACCCCCGTGCATTCGTGCCGGTGGAACACGAAATGGAAATGGTCGCCGTAGACCTCCCTGAGTATCTCGTTTGGCTCCAGGTCGTCCGTGATATCCGCGACGTAGACGTCCCGGTTGACGCACATCACCTTCGACATCCGGCAAAAGACGGCCGCCAGGTCGTGCGACACGATGACGATGGTGAGGCCATGCGAGGCGTTCAGGTCGCTGAGCTTCTTGTAAAACCGCTTCTGGGTGTCGGCGTCGACGCCCGTCACGGGCTCGTCGAGCAGCAGAACCTCCGGGTCACGGACCAGCGCCTTGGCCACGAACACCCGCTGTTTTTGGCCTCCCGACAGGCGGCCGATACGCCGGTCGGCCAGGTCGTCCATCTCCATGAGCCCGAGCGCCTCGTCGACCGCATGCCAGTCCTCCCGCCTCAGGGGGCGGCCGAGCCGGTCACGGGTGATGCGGCCCAGCCCGGTGAGCTCCCTGACGGTCAGGGGAAACGACGCGTCGAAGTTGATGGCGTCCTGCGCCACGTAGGCGATGCGCTCCCAGTCAGAAAACGTTTTTTTGTCCCGTCCGAACAGCCGGATGGAGCCGCCTGCGGCGGGGATGATGCCGAGGAGCGCCTGCAGCAGGGTGGTCTTGCCGCCGCCGTTGGGCCCCACCATCCCCACGTAGTCGCCCCGGTTGATGGCAAACGATGCGTCGTTGATGACCGTGGCGCCGGACCGGGTGATGGTGAGGCCGTTTGCCTCGATGGCCGGTGCAGCCGTCATGCGTCCAGCCCACGTATGAGGTTTTCCAGGTTCACTTCCATCTGCTCGAAGTAATCCAGGCCATCGACGGGGCCAAGCATCAGGTACAGCTCGAGCACCTCGGCCTCGCGCCCCGTTTTCTGCCGGAGGGTGGACTGCAGCGTGCCGGCGTAGGTGTCCGAGTAGACGGGGTCGACGTAGATGGTGTACACGTTTTCCTGCTGCATCCTGTCCACCAGGGTGGCGATGACAGCCGAGCCGGGTTGCTCGTCGCCGGATAATCCGATGACGCTCTGCTGCTCGAAGCTATACCGGTCGGCCAGGTAGCCGTAGGCCGCATGGGTGGTAAAGATGACGTTTTTCTGCCGGTCGGCCAGCTGCTCCCGATAACGGGTGTCGAGCTCCGTGAAACGCTGCCGTAGCTGCTCCCAGTTGTCACCGTAGGCTGACGCGTTGGCCGGGTCGTGTCCGGCGAGCGCCTCGTAGACTGCCTGTGCCTGCTGCCGTGCCACGTGGGGGCTGACCCAGGTGTGCGGGTCGGTTTGCCCGTTGGTGGTGCGCAGCGGGGCGGTGGCGGTGGTCTCAACGATGGTCTTGCCGCGGGTGGAGAGCGCCGGCAGAATGTCGTCTTCGAACCAGTGGTCGAGGTGGGCGCCGTTGTAGAGCAGCACGTCTGCGTTGTCGGCGGCGAGGATGTCGGATGTGGCGGGCTGCCAGGCGTGTATCTCGGTGTTTGCCGGTACCAGGGTGTCGACCGTTACGTGGGTGCCGCCGATTTCCTCGGCGAAGAAGGCCAGCGGATAAAAGGTGGCCATGACGGTCACCCTGCCGCCGGATGTATCGGCCTGTTCTCTCTGGTAAAAGGTGCCGCCGATGACGGCTGCGGCCACGGCGACGGCGGCGACGAGCAGCACGAGGTGTACCGTCCGTTTATTGGCTATCATGTCATATCACTATACCCGGGCCGTTTTATTAATTTTTCCTGCTTTTTTAATAAGATATCTGCTGTAACATTTATACGTACCACGACGTTACGCTCACATGGACATGCGCATCAGCGCAACCGCCGTCATCTGCACCCTCCTCCTGGCCGTGCCGACATCCGCCGTCATGACGCCCTCGGAGGCAGCAGACGCCCGGCCATCAGACATCCACAGCATGCTCGCCCGGGTTAACGAAACCATGGTCTTCCATTATCTCGACGAACTCATGTCATTCGGGCCCCGCTACACCGGTTCCGAGAACTGCACTGCGGCAGCGCAATGGATACATACCGAATTTACGGCCATGGGACTGGAAACACGATTCCATGCATGGAGCTACGCGGGTTTCAGCAGCCAGAACGTCGTGGCCACGCTGAACGGCAGCAGCGACGCCGAGATCATCATGTCGGCCCACTACGACTGCACGCCGGGCTCCCTCGGCGCCGACGACGACGGCTCCGGCATCGCGGCCATGATGGCCGCCGCCGAGCTCATGAGCCAGCACACGTTTCATCATACCATCCGATTCATCGCTTTTTCAGGCGAAGAGGTCGGCACCTACGGCAGCTTCACCTACGCCCGGCAGGCCTACCAGCGAGGCGACCATATCAGAGCCGTGGTCAACCTCGACATGGTCGGCTACGCCAACACCTCCAGCGGCGGCGACATGGTCCGGATGTTCTCCACGGAGCGTACGGAATGGCTCGCAGATTTCTCCAGCCGCGTGGCAGCCCGCTATCCCTCCCTTGAAATGTCCGTCGACGTGGTCCCCAACTACCGCGGGGCAGACCACCAGGCGTTCCTCGACTACGGCTACGACGCAGCCTTCTACGCCCACGCCGACGGTTACCCCTGGGCAAACTCGCCGGAAGACACGCCCGACCACCTCAACCACACCTACCAGGTCAAAGCCACCCGGTATTTCCTGGCCCTGGTCGCCGAGCTCGCCCTGCAAGACGTGCCCCTGCAGGTCCGGCTCACCGCCCCATACGAGGGACGGCTCTACCTCGGCGACCTGCCCCTGATGCAAATCAGCGGCGGCCGGCTCTGGTACACCGGGCTGCGGGGCACCACCGTGCTGCTGGGCAGCGCAACCGCCGCGGCATCCGTGACCCACGAGCATCCGGTCGAACGGGTTATCTTCTGTCTCGACGACATCTTCATATCCTGGGATAGCAGCCCGCCCTACCAGTGGCGTATACAGGGAAAACATGCGCCGCCGCTCGGACGGCACACGCTCCGCGTCGTGGCATACGACGAGAAAGGCAACGTTGCCACCGACGAGATGGACATCATCATCGTGACGCTGGCCTACCAGTATGCACCGTGGACGTAACCCGAAGAGGGCAAAAGGTTTATATGGAAACATCCCATAATAATTATATGTCTGTGATAAAGAGCATAGAACTGGTGGGCAGCTCACCCGACACGTTCGAAGACGCGGTCAACACCGCCATAAACGAGGCAAAGAAGACCATCCGCAACATCAGACGCGTCAAGGTGGACGACATGGAAGTACTCATCGAAAACGACGAAATCGTTTCATACCAGGCAAAAATCAAGCTTTACTTCATGGTAGAGCGCTAAACGGGGGAGACAATGCCAGAATATAGCACCATATCGATACCCAAAGACCTGCACCGCGAAATAGAATCGCTCATAAAGGACAACCCGGGACTGGGCTATTCCAGCGTGGCGGAGCTCTGCAAGGAAGCCATCCGCCTCCGTCTCTCCGAGGTTCGCATGGAACAGCGAGAGGGCATGCTCAGCGAGGTCGAGGTAGAAGAGCTGCTGGAAACGCTGGAACAAAGCCTGCGCGAAGAATAAGGCCCATGCGCATCCTGGCCGCCGCGGACTTCCACGGCAAAGCACACCGCTACCAATCCTTTCAGGCAGGCATACCGGCAGAGCAGCCCGATGTCGCCGTTCTGGCCGGCGACGTCAACGGCAGCCCCTCCTTTTTTTCCCTGCTCGAAACCCTCGACGTGCCGACACTGGTCGTCCACGGCAACATGGACAGCCTCGCCGTCGGCGAACGCATACACGCCATCGACAGCGCCATATTTTTACACAACAGGATATACCGGCATGACGGGTTTACCTTCGTCGGCGTCGGCGGTGCGTCACCGAAGACAACGGAGGTAACGCCCGTGGACGATACAACGCCGCAACAGCTCGACGAGACAGCCTGCGACGTCCTCGTCACCCACGTGCCGCCCAAAGGCGTCAAAGATGCAGCCACGCTCGGCCGACACATCGGCAGCGACTGGGTACGCCAGTTTATAGAGACGCGGCAGCCCCGCGCCGCCCTCTGCGGACACGTACACGAGGACCGGGGGCACGCATGGCTCAACGAGGCCATGGTCGTCAACTGCACCATCGGCAAAGGCGGCGCCTACACGGTCATCGACCTCGACCACGATATCTCGGTTCGGCACGAATAGCTATGGGTGATGGCGGACCTTGACCGCCTCGCCGACCTCGCTCTCCCGCATCTCGTCGCCGTTCATGGTCGCCTCGCCCACCCCCCGGATGTCGCCGTCGTGCAGCACCACGACCTCGTCACCGCACCTGATGCCCGGGTCGGCGTCAACGACGCCCACGGCGAACACCGAGCCCAGCGGCGTGAAATCCTCGATGTCCACCCGGTAGCCTTCCAGGCCGGCCAGCCAGCCGGCGCCGTCCAACGTCAGCGAAAACAGCCCCCGCTCGGGCACAAACATGCCCAGCTGCATGCCATCCCTGAACACGCGGAAGCGGGGATGCCGTCCCTTCACCACCGCATCGTCCAGCAGCCCGGCACTGCCAAACTGGTAGCGGAGCAATGCCGCCGCCCATTCCCGTTTCCGGGTCCGCCAGGATACACCCTCGTAGGACGCAGTTTCCTCCCGGAGCGTATCCGTCAGCGCGGTGAGCGAATCCCGCGACGTCGGATGCCCCCGGCAGGTGTCCACGGCGTCCAGGTCCAGAAATATGGCGGTGTCCTCTGGCAGATGCTGCACCACCAGGTCATAGTCATTTTCCCGCAGGTAGCGGTCAAGCATCCCGGTGACCACCGCCTGCTCGTCCCGGCTCCATCTGCCCGTCACCGAGATGTCGTAATGGGCCGCCGGGTACACCGCGTCGAGCTCGATGGGAACGATGCCCAGCGGCGAGGTCACCACCACCCTGTGCGTGGCATAGGGATTCCCGCTGGCTCCGATGGCTTCATCAAACCGGCGGTGGGAACGCGACCGGGAATAGGGCTTCCCCGCCGAGCAGGGCAGCAGAAGCAAAATCGACGCCGACGGTGGCCTCCGATACCGGGACAGCACGCGGCTGCGGAAGCGCTCGACATCCGGCCGGGAGAGCGACAGCGGCGTCGCATTGACGGTGCCGCCCCGCACGGGAAACCGCGCCTCCTGAAATCCCGTATGCCCGGCGTCGAGCAACCGCAAAATGGAGAGATGATGCGGCGACACCTGGCAGCGCCGCTCAACAAGCGTGCGCAGCGACCCGGCGGCGATGGCATGGCGCACCTGCCGCATCTCCGATAGAGCAGCGTTGTAGTTATGCGCGAGCAACCCATCGAAACCCGTATCATCCGTGCAGCCGGAACAGCGGCAGGGCAACGCCGCATATGCATCGGCCGACACGGCACCGTCGATGGACAGAAACACCCCGTCACGGGCGGCCTCGACGAGCGGCAGCGAATCAACCAGGTCGACGGTACAGTAGGCCAGCAGCGCCAGCTCGGCGGGCCGACCGAGCCCCGGCGTGTAGAGCACCCCGTGGTATCCGACGGCCTCCCGGACGGCAGGGACTGCCTCCACGAAGCGCCGGGGATTGTAAAACAGCTCGCGGGCATTCGCCAGCACGTACACCGTCGCATCGCCGTCCACGGCGTCGGGCGCCCTGGCGGAGACAATCTGGACGTCCGTGGCCTGCCGGCGGTTCCAGGCAGCCGCATGATCATGCAGTGCAGCCGGCATCACATCCGGGTAGACAAAGGAGGGCGGGATGCACAGCCCGGCCTGTGAAAGCGGCTGAAAGAAGCTCCCTGCATGCGACAGCGCATCCGGTGCCTGCGACAGCAGCATATCTGCATCTCCATCGGAGGGCGGATCGACGCGGTCAGATGCATACCAGCATATGCCCGGCGTGGCGACGCTTCGCCCGTCCAGGCGGAGGACGCCGGCGCGGGTGGTGGCATCATGGTGCAGTGCTTCGAATTCCACGGTACGGGATGACTCCCATGGTTAAAATGTTTATCGGCCTAAAAGATGATGGGTCGTAAGACGGGCTACCAGTGGACGCCCATGACCGGCGAGTCGTAATCAGAGGTGCCGGTGTCCCGCTCTCCTTTTTTCAGGTACAGGACGAAACGGGTTCCCTCTGGATACTCGTCTTTTCCGCTTTCAACGCTGATGGATCCTCCGCATTCCTCCACGATTTTTTTCACCAGGTAGAGGCCGAGGCCGCTGCCCGTGCTCTTCCGTCCCTTCCATCCCTGCTGAAAAATCTTGTTTTTTGCCTCGTCTGGGATGCCGACACCGTCGTCCTCCACGTAAACGCGCCAACCGCCGTCCGTCTCCCTGGCGTAGATGCCGATGTTGTCGGCGTAGGAATGCTGAATCGCGTTTTTGACCAGGTTTGAAAAAACATCCTCGATGAGCTCGGTGCCCTGGACCACGGCCCCGCTCGGCGGATGATGGATGTCGATGTCGCGTTCCTCTGCCGCCCCCGCATAATGGTCGGCTACGCGGGCGATGAGGCCGTCGAGGTCGATGGCGTCGAGATGCTCGGTGTCCTTCACCATCTCCAGCTTTTTGACGGTTTCGATGAGCTTGTTGGCCTCGTCGATCGCGGTCATGGCCTTGGACAGTGCCTCGTTGTCCTTGTCGGACAGGTCGTCCGTGTCGATGAGGCCGAGGTAGCCGATGGCCACCTGATGTTTGTTGTAGATGTCATGCCGGAGCAGGGAATTGTAAAACCTGATGTCCTCCTCGGTTTTCTTCTGGGCCGTGATGTCCTGGATGATGCCGACGACGACCTGCCGGTCTCCCTCGGTGGTTACCCAGGCGGATTCCCGACCGTGGAAGGTGTCCCGGTCCCGGGTGACGTACATCGCTTCGAAATCACGGACGATGCCTTCCCGCCGGAGGAGCTCCATAAACGTGTCCCGTTTCTCGGGGTGCATATAGAGGGAAGATGCGGTGAGCTCGTCGAGCTCCCGTTCATGCCCTTTGTATCCGAACATCTGGAGGAAGGCAGGGTTTACCTCGAGAATGTCGCCATCCGTCGTGGCGCGGTATATACCCTCGACCGCTTTCTTGATGATTCCCTCGTATTTTTGCAGGGCGCCAACCTGTTTCCGCTGTCGTACGGCCCGGCCGAGCTGCTGTGACAGCAGGCGGAGCAGTATCCGTTCCATCTGTGAAAACGCGTCCACGCCGTCCCGGATCACCACGAGCACCGCCGCTATTCCATCGGTGCCAACCGGGAGATACAGCTCGCTGCGGCCGTCTGCATCGCGCTCGTACTGTTCCCCGTTGCCTGCGAGGGTTTCCCGGATTTCGAAATGCATGTCGGTCGGCAGTTCGTCAACGGTGCTGTCGCCGGCGGCGATGACCAGGGTGCCGTCTTTGCCGACGGCCACCAGGCTGCCTGCATCGTCGAGGTGCGTATGCACTAGCGCGATGGCCTGCTCGTACAGGGCCTGTGGAGACTGCGATTCCTCCAGCTGGGTCATCGCAATGGCTGCCTCCATGAACGTTTCCATATCGTCCGGAGCCACCACGGCAGGAGCTGCAGGCGGGGTTGCGGCCTGCTCCACGATGTGGATGAGGACGCCGTCGCCGCTGTCTATGGCGGCCATGTCCACGATGACGGCTAGTTCCCGGCCGTCAGTGGATAGTCGGACGGGTACATGCTGGCCGTCGCCGGCCATGGCGCCTTTCAGGCAGGCCCTGACGGCTGCCTCGTCTTCGGGATGAACGTATTCAAACAGGTTGGTGCCGGTGACCGTCTCGGCGTCACGTGACAGAAATGCCGTGCAGGCCTTGTTCACGGCGACGATGTTGCCCACCAGGTCGACGGCGGCCAGCGGCATGTCAACCCGGTGGATGACCGCATGTATGCCGTCCGGCTGTGGTTCCTCTGCCAGGGCGATACCGTGTACGGCGCCGTCGCCGGTCGGGCCGGCAATAACCGTCATCTTGCGGCCTTCGTTATCTGCAAGGTGGAGCGTGGTCTGAACGTGTTTTCCCTCCATGCATTCCATGAAAATGCGGGCGGCCTTTTTTTTATCCCCGGTCGTGATAACGGACAAAAAAGAGGTTCCCTCCTGCGGGAGCGTGGTGTCCCCGTGCCGGAGTGTAGTGAAGGTGCCCGTCCGGCTGATGGTGAACCGGATGCCGCTGCTCAGCAGCGCTTCGTATTCTGCTACTGCGGTATCGAGCTTGCCAAAGGTATCATGAAGTGCTTCAAGTACCTCCCGTATGTCGTGGGTGCCACCACTCACGGCCTCCTATCACGAGAGCATATATAAAAGTTTGTTTTTTGCAAGCAATTTTGTGCGCGTGTGACAATTTTTATATATTTCTTCTACGGGGCCTATGAGGCGGGGCTGTCGGTTAATTTTAAGTATCCCGGGAAATTCCTTCATCAGTGGAAAAAGAGAGGCTCATCGAACGACTCCGGGGCAACGGATACCTGCACTCAGAGAAGGTCATCAAAGCGATGCGGGTTATCCCCCGGGAGCAGTTCATCCCGGAAGGACAGCGACAGCAGGCCTACGCCGACACCCCGCTGCCAATCGGGTACGAGCAAACCATATCTGCACCACATATGGTTGCCATCATGACCGAGGCACTGCAGCTTGAACGAGGCCACGGGGTCCTGGAAGTGGGCACCGGCGCGGGATACCACGCCGCCGTGGTCGCCCACATCGTCACCGAGGGACACGTCTACAGCGTCGAGCGGGTGCCCGACCTGGCGGCAAAAGCCCGTCATAACTTTCAGCGGCTCGGCATCGACAACGTCACCGTGACCGTCGGCGACGGCTCCCGGGGGCTGCCCGAGCATGCCCCCTACGACCGCATCTACGCCACCTGCGCCGCACCACATGTACCGGAGGCGCTCACCCGGCAGCTCGCCCGTGGCGGACAGCTGCTGCTGCCGCTGGGGCAGCGAACGAGCCGGCTGACCCTCATCGAAAAAAACGGCGAACTGCGGCGAACAGACCTCGGCGGATGCGCCTTCGTCCCCATGGTCAGCGACGGAGGCAGCCATGGAAATTAGGGTCTCCGCCGCCACCGCCTCCCTGCTCGGCCTCGCCGACTGGGACCTGGCGGTCGAGCCGACCACGCTGTATTTCATGCTCGGCGAGCGCTGTCACGGCCGCTGCAGCTACTGTACCCAGGGCGGCTCCTCTCTCTCCCGCGTCCGATGGCCCCGGTTTCCGCTGGACGACGTGGCGGCCAGTCTCCCCGGAGGAGCAGAGCGCATCTGCCTGCAGACCCGCTACTATCCCGGGGTACCCGGCGACATCCTGGACACCGTCGAATCGCTGGACGGCACGCTGCCCCTGTCGGTCTCCATGAACCCCGTCGAGCGAGCGAAACTGGAGCAGCTGCGCGCATCCGGCGTCGACCGCGTCGGCATCGGTCTCGACTGCTGCACCCCGAACCTGTTCAGCCGGCTGAAACACCATGTGCCATCCTGGGAGCAGTACCTGCAGGGACTCCGGGACGCCCGCGACGTTTTCGGCAGGGCGACGGCGCATCTCATCATCGGCCTCGGCGAAAGCGACCGCGACGCCATCGATATGATGCAGTGGCTCACCCGGCACGGCATAGACGTGGCACTGTTCGCCCACCATCCGCTGCATGAAGGCACGCCGCCCGGGGTGGAGCGCTACCGCTACCTGCAGCTCATCCGTTTTCTCATCGAGCAGGAGCGATACGGCGGCGAAGAAACGGTTGCCGATGCCTCACTGCAGGATGTGGCCGCGGCGGCCCGGACCTCCGGGTGCCCGGGCTGCAACCGTCCCTTCTACAACGAGCGGGTGCGCGGCCCGCTGTACAACTATCCCCGCCCGCTAACCCGGGCGGAGCAAAACCGCGCCATGAACGAGGTACACCACTATGCCAGAAGAATACGTATTGCTTCTCAGTAACGAACATCGCTTCGTGGCCAAGCGAGGCAAGGTCAACACCCACGTCGGCACGGTTGACGTCAGCGACGCATCGATAGGTGACGTCGTCCAGGCTGGTGATGTCACGTTCGTCGTGGCCCGGCCCACGTTTACCGACCTGCTGCAGAGCTGCCGGCGGGCCGCCCAGGTGGTCACCCTGAAAGATGCCGTGCAAATCGTCTCCGTCACCGGGCTCGGCCGAGGGTGGCGCTGCGTCGACGGCGGCTCCGGCTCCGGGTTCCTGGCGCTCTTCCTGGGGCACATGGTCGGCCCCGAGGGCCAGGTGACCACGTATGAACGAAGGGAGGACTTCCATGAGACGGTGCAGCGGAACATCCGGCGCTGCGGCATGGAGGATGTCGTGACTGCAAAGCACGGGGACATCTCGTCGTTCGAGGAACGCGACCTCGACCTCGTGACCCTGGACGTCAAGGGAGCCGAGGAGCTGGTCGCCAGGGTGCACCGCCGGCTCCGGCCGGGCGGCTGGCTCGCGGTGTACTCCCCGCAGATAGAGCAGCAGATAGCCGTCAGGCAGAACATGGAGCAGACGGGTTTTGCCCATGTCACGACGATGGAGACGATGCAACGGGCATGGCAGTCCCGCGGCGGCTACACCCGCCCGGTGACCAAGGGACTGCTCCACACGGGTTTTCTCACCTATGGGCGAAAGGTCACCGCGTCTAGCCAAGCGTGACATACAGCATGGATGCGCCGATGACGCCGAGCACGGCGGCGGTGAGCAGCTTTACAACGCCATGATGCCGTCGCTGCCATTCCCCCAGCTTCTCGGACGTATAGCCGGCGTAGAACAGCGCCAGGATGACCAGCAGCGGGACGATGAACATGGCCGTGTAGAGCAGCAGGTAGCCGAAGGCCGTCATCCACAGCGGCGACGCCTGCTTGATGACCGCCATGATGGGAAACAATACCTGCCCGGTACAGACAAACTCGAGCAGAGAGATACCCAGGCCGGTGGCAAAGGCCAGCACCGCCAGCGTTATCATGCCATGCTGCCCGGTCAGCACCCGGATGAGGCGACCACGGCGGCGTTTGAGAAACCGGGGCAGCTGGAGCACCGTTTGCTCGTCACGGCCGACGCGCACGAAATCAACGAGGTTGAAACCCGCGATGGCCAGCGCGAAAAACCCGGCGAAAAGATAGACGTAGCGTGAGATGTCGCCCAGCTGTTCTATCCCGTAGTAGAACTCGAGCAGCCCGACGCCGATGAGCAGGTAGCCGACGAACACGGCGGCGGAAAACGCGACGCCGATGGAGAGCAACGCCCGCCGTTTCTGCCGGGCTCGCTCCAGATACGCGATGAAAAACACCAGGGTGGCGAAGGCGCAGGGGTTGATGCCGTCCACCAGGCCGCCGGCGATGACCGTCAGCACGGTGAGCTCCCGGACGTCCGCCTCCGCTGTGCTCTCCTCCGCCGGCTCCGGGCAGGGCAATCCCGTGTCCGCATGCGCCTGGATGTACTGCTCGAGATCGTCGAACCCGTCGAGATGTCCGTAGTGTCGGTCGCCGACGAACACGGCAAACGAGCCCCGCTCCCACAGGGAGACGTTGGCTCCTGCGTAGTAGCGGGACAGCAGGTCGGGGTTGGCCAGCTCGACGTACATGGTGACATCGAGTGGGTATCGGGCCGCCAGGTCTTCGAGCTCATCCTTTGCGTCCATGCAGTGGGCGCAGGTCGGCGAGTAGAAGAAGACGACGCAGATGGATTCGTTGCCGGTGGACGGACAGGCCACACCCGTTTTTTCGTATCGCTCGGCCGCGGAGACAACCGTTTCCAGGGATGTATCGTCGAGGGAGAATCCCTGGCTGCCGAGGACCACGGCGGGCACCGATAGGGTGACGTTGAGCCGGCGGCATATCTCGGTGAAACGCGTCCGCTGGCTCGAAACATCGAGACGGGTGAGGTGGACGTAGCTGACGTTGCCGCGGAGCGCCCGCTCCACCGGATCGAGCCCGCTGTCGCTCTGGTTGTAGACGCCGAGCACGCAGACCGGCCGGGGAAACCGCGCCCGCCCGTCCATGGAAATGGGGCATGCAACGCCGCCCAGGGATGCATATGTCTGGATGTCGGCAGCGAGGCGTTCCACCGTGGCGTTGTAGCCAGCCAGGGAGGCGTTGAGATGATAATGGCTGTTTCCCATGAAAACCGCAGGCAGACCGGCGGTGACATTGTAGCTGGTGGACAGCTCGTATAGCAGGTTGTATGCCTGGCTGTTCCGCTCAGACGCGTTGTACAGCTGGGCGCCTAGGAAGGCATATTGTGCCGTGAGCGACGAAACGAGGTCATCCACCGCCGCGTGGCTGCCCGCGTCGTAGAAACAGGCCATGCAGACCTCCGGCTCCGGCTGCGCGCTCCCCGGGAAGGGGAGACTGAGCATGAGGAGGAGCAGGACGAACACGAGCACGCGGCATTTCATGTATCACCGCTATGAGGCGTTTCTATAAAAACGTACCCATAAACTTTAACATTTCCGCGGCGATGTATCCCCATGAACCGGAAGCCAGCGGCAGCGGGACGATTCTACGAGAGCGACCCGGCCAGGTTGCAGGAGCAAATCGCCGGCTGCTTCACCATCGAGCGGGGGCCCGGGAGCGTGCCCGAGGCACGGCATGGCCGCGGTGACATCAAGGGATGCATCGTGCCCCACGCCGGTTACCCGTTTTCCGGTCCGATAGCAGCGCATGCCTATGACGCCGTTGCCCGCGACGGCATGCCTGACCGATATGTCATCCTTGGCCCCAATCATACGGGCTACGGGGCCCCGGTGGCCATGATGTCACAGGGTGCCTGGGACACGCCGCTCGGCCCCGTCCGGCTCGACGGGGAGGCAGGCGAGATGCTTCGTGATGTTGCGGACGAGGACCGGGTGGCCCACATGCACGAGCATTCCATCGAGGTGCAGCTTCCCTTCCTGCAGTTCCTCCGCGATGATTTCACGTTTGTGCCCGTCTGCCTCGCCAGGCAGGACCGGGCGACGGCGGAAGAGCTCGGGAAAGCCATCGCCGGCGTTGACGGACTGCCCGTTGCCAGCACCGATTTTTCCCATGCCGGGATGGGCTACGGACGGCGTCCACCCGCGGATATGGCGGTGCAGGACTGGGCCCGGCGGCAGGACGAAAAAGCCATCGATGCCATCCAGTCAATGGAGCCAGGCAGTATTATCGACACCGTGCAGCGGGAAAACATCTCAATGTGCGGGTACGGGGCCGTGGCCGCGGTGACGCATGCGGCAGTGGAAAACGGTGCGACCACGGCGGAGCTGCTGGCATATGGCACCTCGTACGAGGTGCATCCGGCCAGCTCCTGCGTGGGCTACGCCGCCATGGTGTTCCGGTAAAACCGGCAAAAAAACGTTAGCCGGCCTGTCCGCCGCCGCCCACGCCGCCGGAGAGTGCCTGCTGGAGCGATGACTGGAGCTCCTGTACTTTTTCCTTCAGGCTGTTCTCCTGTTTTTCCATGGTCTTCTGGCGGACCTCAAGGCGCTCTTTCTTGTCCTCGAGCTCTTTTTTGACCGCGCTGCCGTCCTTTTTGATGAGGATGGAGCCCACGTTTTTGAAGACCGGGGTGTCTTCCTCTGTTTTCTCGAGTTCCTTGAGCGCGTTGCCGGTGTCCTGGAGCTGGCGTTCTATCTGCTGGCGCTGCTGTGCGACGATCTGGAGCTGCTGCTGGAACTGCTGGAACTGCTGCAGCTGGTTCTGCACCTGTGGGGGCAGGTCGTCTATATTCATTGACATGCTACGCCAAATGGGCCTTGCCTTTTAAACGTGTTGGTGGTTGCAGCAGCGATGGCGGCCGCTGCGGTTACACGTTTTTTTGCCTCGTCCAGCAAAGCTTTATTTACCGTCCGGCATTAGGTTTTGTATGCAGCTAGCCGAGGCCAGCCAGGAAACGCTCGTGGAGAAATGGGAACGTTTTTTTTACGATTACTGCAAGGAGGACATCGAGGAGGTCGCGCTGCGCTATCCCGAGGAAAAAAGCGTGGTGCTCGACTACTGGACCATCGATACCCATGACCCGGAGATGGCCGAGTTTCTCATCGAGCATCCGCATCAGGCGTTGAAAAACGCGGAGGATGCATTGCAGAAGATGGACATGCCCATCGACCGCCCCATCCAGCTGCATCTGCGTATCCGGAAATTACCCGACATCCAGAACATCGGCATCCGGTATCTCCGCTCGGAGCATCTCGGCATGTTCATCGGGGCCGACGGACTGGTGAAAAAGGTGACCGAGGTCCGGCCCAAGCTGCAGGTCGCCGCTTTTGAATGCCTGAAATGCGGCGCCATCATCAAGGTTCCGCAGAGCGGAAACATCCTCAGCGAGCCGATGGAATGCCCCGAGAGCCAGGGCGGCTGCGGTCGAAAGTCAAGCTTCCGGCTGCTCACCGAGGAATCCAAGTTCATCGATTCGCAAAAACTGGAGGTCCAGGAAAACCCGGAGAACCTGCGGGGCGGCGCCCAGCCATTGCGGCTGACCATCTACCTGGAGGACGACATCGTCGGCGACATCGTGCCCGGCGACCGCATCACCGTCAACGGCATCCTGCACGGACAGCAGCGCCGTCGCGGTCGGATGAAGCTCACCGAGTTCAACAAGGTCATGGACGCCAACACCATCGAGCAAAAGGAGCAGGCGTTCGAAGAGGTCAAGATAAGCGACGAGGAGGAACAGGAGATACTCGACATGAGCACCGACCCGCTCATCTACAACAAGATACGTGAATCAATTGCGCCCACCATCTACGGCCTCGAAGAGGAAAAAGATGCCCTGGCCCTGCAACTGTTCGGCGGCGTCGCCAAGCAGATGCCCGATGGCACTCGCATCCGGGGCGACATGCACATCCTGCTCGTCGGCGACCCCGGTACCGCGAAAAGCCAGCTGCTCCGGTACATGTCGCTATTAGCGCCGCGCTCCGTCTACACCTCGGGCAAGTCGAGCAGCGCCGCCGGTCTTACAGCCTCGGCGGTGCGCTCCGACGAGTTCGGCGAGGGACGCTGGACGCTCGAAGCCGGCGCGCTCGTGCTGGCCGACATGGGCATTGCCTGCGTCGACGAGCTGGACAAGATGGAGGGCAAGGACCGGGCGGCCATGCACCAGGCAATGGAACAGCAGGAGATATCGGTGGCCAAGGCGGGCATCAACGCAACCCTGAAATCGCGGTGTTCCCTGCTCGGCGCCGCCAACCCCAAGTTCGGGCGCTTCGACGAATACGCCTCCATATCCGAGCAGATCAACATGCCCCCGGCGCTGCTTTCCCGGTTCGACCTCATCTTTCCCATCACCGACGTGCCCAACCGCGGGCGGGACACCGAGCTGGCCAGCTACATTTTGCAGGTTCACTCGGCCGGGGAGCGCATGGAGCAGCAGCATCAGCGCGGGGAAACCGTGGAGATAACGGACAAGCAGATAGAGCCGGTCATCAACCCGGTACTGCTGCGCAAGTACATCGCCTACGCGAAGCGCACCGTGTTTCCGGTGCTGACCGGGGAGGCGATGGAGAAGCTCAAAAACTACTACGTGGACGTCCGCGCTCGCTCCCGGGAGTCGGTGCCGTTTACCCCCCGTCAGCTGGAGGCTTTCGTCCGCATCGCCGAGGCCTCGGCGCGCATCCGGCTGTCCGACACGGTGACGGTGGATGACGCGCAGCGGGCCATCGACATCGTTGACCATTATCTTGAAAAGGTGAGCATGGACCAGGAAACCGGCGAGCTCGACATCGACATCATCCAGACGGGCGTGTCCCACAGCCAGCAGGACCGGATGCGCACGCTGACGGGGATCATCCGGGACATCGCCGGCCGCGACGACTATGCCTCGATGGACGACGTCATCCGGCGGGCCGAGGAGGAAGGCATGACGGAGAAAACAGTCAAGGACGTGCTGGCCAAGATGAGCCGGCAGGGGATTATCTATGAACCACGACGAGGAAAATACCGGCTCACCAACGAATAACATCTGCCTGAAAACCTACACCCAGGGGCACCATACGCTGGTGGCCGCCTGCGACCGTGAGCTCCTCGGCAGGACGCTGGAAGACGGCGACATCTCCTTCGAGGTTTCAGCGGCGTTTTACGACGGCGTCCGCGGCGACACCGCGCTCCTCGAAAAACATCTACGGACGGCAACCACCGCGAACCTGGTCGGGGAGCGCTGCGTGGCATGCGGCAAGCAGCTGGGCCTCGTAGACGGCGCAAAGATTTTAAACATCGGCGCTGTTCCGCACGCACAGTTTGTATTGATGCTCTAACCATGTTTTGCGTGGAATGCGGAAAAAACGTTGACGACACCATCGACGGCCTGTGCAGCCGATGCTACGTCGCCACGCACGAGCTGTTCGACATCCCCGGCGTCGTGGACGTCACCAGCTGCCCCGTCTGCAACAGGTGCAAAATCGAGGGCGGATGGCAACCGGAGACACCCGACCGCCTCATACAGGAACATCTCGAGGCACAGGCCAGAGAAGCCCCGGTGCACGATGTCAGCGTCCACCGCGACGGCGCCACGGTGACCTGCCAGGGTACCTTCAAAGACGAGCAGGTAACCGAGACCATGAAAATCGATGTCAGGACGCACAAGGAAATGTGCCAGCGGTGCTCCCGGCTCAAGGGCGGCTACTTCGAGGCAGTCCTGCAGGTCAGAAAAAACGGCGGCGACATCTCCCCGGAAGAACGAGACAGAGCTGACGACATCGTCGCCCGGCAGGTCATCGAAGAACGGGACAACTACGTCTCGCAGCGCGTTGAACATCCCACGGGCGTCGACTACTACATCGGCGACCGAGGGAGCGCTCAGATGGCGGCAAAGCATGTGAAGCAGGCGTTCAACGGCACGATGGATGTCTCGTCGTCGCTCATCGGCCGCAAGGACGGCCAGGATGTCTACCGCGACACCATTATCGTCCGCATCCCCGCCTACCGGCGGGGCAGCTATGTGGAGCTCGACGACACGCTGTACCGGGTGACGGACACCGGGAAAAAGGTCGGGTTGCTCGATCTGCGCAGCGGTGCGCGCCGCCCCGTCTATGACGGGGACATGGAGGATGCAACGGTGGTCCCTCTGGAGCCCCGGGAGGCCGTCGTGCTGTCACGGCACGGCGACGAGATACAGGTGCTCGACCCGGAGACCTATGAAACAGTTGTGCTCACGATGCCGGCGGACATGCACGTCGGGGAGACGGTGAACGTTGTCATCTGGAACGGCACAGTGTATCTCGCAGACCGATAACATGCCGGCTATTGTCTCCTTCGACCTCGACGGTACCCTGGTCGACACCGAATACGTCAACCACGTCTGGCTGGAGGCCATCCCCCGCCTCTATGCCTCGCAGCACGACGTACCTTTCACTGAGGCAAAGGAGTACGTCATCGGGGAATACGAGCAGGTGGGGCAGGAGGCACTGGAATGGTACGACATATCCTACTGGTTCGACGTGCTCGACCTCGACGTCAGCTGGCAGGAGCTGCTCCGGCGCCACGTCGACCTCCTCCGGCCGTATCCAGAAGTATCCGGCGTCATCCGGCGGCTGCACGACAGCCACACCCTTATTATCACGTCAAATGCGGCCCGGGAGTTCATCGACATCGAAACCGCGGTGCTCGGCTTCGACGACTGCTTTGCCCATATTTTTTCGGCGGTATCCGACTTCGGCCGCACAAAAAAACATCCGGACGTCTACCGGGAAATCTGCAGCCGCCTCGACGCAGCCCCCGGGGACATCGTCCACGTGGGAGACAGCTACGCGTTTGACTATCTGGCGCCCCGCGAGGTGGGCATCACCACGTTTTATCTCGACCGGGATGTAGCCGAGACGGACGACCACGTCGTGCCGGACCTCCGGGCGTTCGAACAACGCCTGCGCTCATAAAAAATCAGGCAGCGGGTTCAGGCTGCATCCTGATTGTTTCATGCCGCGCCGGCCCGGTGGACACCATGCCCACAGGCACATCAAGGAACGACGAAATCTTTTCGATGTAGACCTGCGCCTCGGACGGCAGTCTCTCATGTCGGGTTACGCCGGCGGTGCCATCCCAGCCCGCCATCTCGGTGTAGACGGGCGTGCAGTCGGCCAGCACGTCGAGCGACGCAGGAAAATCGGTCACGGTTTCGTCGTCGCACGTGTACGAGGTGCAGAGCCTGACCATGTCCAGCCCGTCCAGCACGTCGAGCTTGGTGAGCGCTATCTCGTCGACACCGTTGACCCGGCAGGCGTATCGTGCAGCAACCAAATCAAGCCAGCCGCACCGCCGCCGCCGCCCCGTCGTGGTGCCGTACTCGTGACCCTGCTCCACCAGGTGGCCGCCGACCTCGTCATGCAGCTCGGTGGGAAGCGGCCCCTTGCCGACTCGCGTCGTGTAGGCCTTCAGGATACCGATGACCCGGTCGATGCGCCGGGGTCCGACGCCGCTTCCGGTGCAGGCGCCGCCGGCGACGGGATGTGACGACGTCGTGTAGGGATAGGTGCCGAAGTCGATGTCCAGCATGCAGCCCTGCGCACCCTCGTACAGCACCGTTTTCTGCTCCCGGAGCATACGGTTGAGGAGACCGGTGGTGTCCTCCACGTATCGGGCGAGCTGCTGGCCGTAGCCGCCATATTCGTCGAGCAATGCGTCCATATCAAGGGTTTCCTCGACGGCCAGCGCGTCCATCACGGCCTGCTTGATGGGCAGCACGCGTTCCAGCCTCCGCTGCAGCACAGCCCGGCTGATAAGGTCGCCGAAACGAACGCCGAAACGGGATATCTTGTCAGCGTAGCAGGGCCCGATGCCTCTGCCGGTGGTGCCGATTTTTTTACCGCCGAGCAGTGCCTCCTCGGCGCCGTCGAGCAGCCGATGGTAGGGCATGATGACGTGCGCCCGGTCCGATATGTGCAGGTCGGGCTCGATGCCCGCGTCGTTGAGCATCTCGATTTCGTCCAGCAGCACCGACGGGTCTATCACGACGCCGTTGCCGATGACGACCGGTTTTCCCTGGATGACCCCCGAGGGCATCAGATGAAACTTGTAGGTCTCGCCGTCGACGATGACCGTGTGACCGGCGTTGTTGCCGCCCTGGAAGCGAGCGACACAGTCGGCCCGGTCTGCATAAAAATCGGTGATTTTGCCTTTCCCCTCGTCTCCCCACTGGAGCCCAACGATGACGATAGCCGGCATGGGACGCTACACTCCCAGCGAAATTTTTCCCTGTTCCTTGAGTTTTTTTATCTCGTCGTCGATGGCTTCGTCCTGTGTTTCCAGCAGCTGCCTGGCTTTGAGGTTTTGCTCGTCGATGGCATCCTGCTTCTCCTTGTACCGGCTCCGCCGCTCTTTTTTGATGCCGATGACCTTTCCGCGCATCTGCATCGCCTTCTGGTGCATCTCGTCGGCTTTCTGCCGGGTTTCGATGTATTTCCTGTGTTTTACGTCCGACTCGCTGTTCAGCTGCGAGACCTCTTTTACCAGCTTGATATATTTCTCGTGATATTCCTGATTTTTTTTGTGATAGGTGACCACCATCTCGTGCTCCTCATCCGCTTTTTTGAAAAGCTCGTCGATGGCGGCATCCAGGTCATCGAGATCGACCTCCAGCTTTTTCTGTTTTTTCATCTCCGTCTGGAGTTTTTTGTATTCCTTCTGCTTTTCCTGTATCCGCTGGATGGTCTGCTCCTCTTCCTTGGGGCTCATGGGCACGGTTTCCTGCCGCTGCTTGAGCTCCCGTATGTCGAGCCGGAGCTGCTGCACGCTGAAAAAGATGTTGTCGTCCTTCTGCTCCCGGTGCTTCCGTTTCGCCTCAATGAGCTGTTTTCCCTGCTCCTGATACTGGTTCCGCTTCTTCTTGTGCTCCCGCATCTCCTTGACAAGGTCGTCCCGCATCTCCCTGGCTTTGTTCATCTCCTCGATGAGCTTTCCCTTTTCATCGTTGAGCATGTCTCGTTCCTCGCGCAGCGCGTTGGCTTTCTTGTTCAGTTCGTCGCGGCGGGCTCGCAGCTCCTGATATTTTTTTTCTGCCTTCCCCAGTTCCTCCTTTAGTTCCTTGGCTGGCAGGGAACTGATGTCGTCCATGGGGAGGTATATGCCCCTCACATAAAAAATTTTGGCATACCCAGGAGGCGGGTGGATAATACTAAATATGGTACGGCTATTTGAGAAACCATGAAAGGGAAGGTTCCCTGCGAGGTCATCACCTGGTACGTTCTTCCGGTCATTCGCCGGGAGCTGGCAACCAATCTCGTCAAAGAACACGGCATCACGCAGAAAAAAACCGCTGAGCTGCTCGGTCTCACCAACGCGGCCATCTCGCAGTACGTCTCCAAAAAACGGGGAAAAATAGACCTGAAAGGCTTAGGCGAGGAGGAGTTCGAGGTGTCCGCCAAACGGATCCTGGAGGGAAAACCCGCCAACGAAGAAATATGCCGGCTCTGTAAATTCCTTATGTCGTGCGGAATACTCGAAGATATAGAGACGGGCGTGTAGCTACTCTACTTTTTCAATTCTGCCGTTCCTGCCGGTCGACACCTGCAGCTCGTTGTCCCATTCCTTGGCCCATCCATCGACGATTTTTATCACGTCGTCCTCATGGATGTCGCCGATTTCGTCGTTCCACAATGTTACCTGCACGGTGTCGCCGTCTTCGTCCCTGCCGACCAGTTCCGCCAGCCGCGCCGTACCGCCGAAGCGCTTCTGTACCTCTCTCGGTTCCTTCTTTTCTATAATGGTCAGCACGATTTCGTCAACCGTGTTGTTGGGCTGCAAATCAGCAATTTTCATGGTTTCGGACACGAAAGAGAAAAGTCATATTTAAATCCAGCGCGTCCCGGGGGTACAAACTTTTTTAAACGTTGTGGCCATATAGGTGCGGAGGCAGTACACCGCTGCGTCAGAGGGGAAAAAGGAATGAAACGGTGTCCGGTCACAGGTGAATTTGCCGCCTGCAGCAGAGAATGCAATCCAACCTGCTGCGACATCTTTCGGCAACACCTGGCATTGAGACATGAGCCACTGCTGAGAGCGCCACAGCTTCCGTGAGCAGGCCAGAAAACCTGTTTCGCGTGACGGCCTGAGCACCCGCTGTCGCACCGTCATTTTCTGACCGACAAAAGCCGGATGTCAGCCCTGAGCTTCTTTTTTTCTGAAAACAACCTCGGTGTGCGGATAGGCGATGTGCACCGTCTTCGATTTCTTTACCTTGTTGAAAATCTCCCGGGTGATATCCGTCGAGAACTCGTTGCGCTTCCGGGCCGGCACGTAATACCGGACGGTGACGTCGATGCCGGACGCCCTGAACCTGAGGCGGGTATGGGGCTCCTTTGCGATGCGGTCCGGGAGATATTCCCGCCACGGCCCCAGTACCTTGTCGACGGCGTGGACGATGATGCGCTCGGCGTTGCCGAGGTCGCTCTCGTAGGTGACCGCGGTGGTGACCTCGTCCAGGATGTACTGGTGCTGGGCCGTATAGTTGATGACTTCGGTTTCAAACAGCCGCAGGTTGGGGATGACCACGATGCGCTCGGAGCGTTCCTCGCCGTTGATGGTGCCGCCGACCTCCTTGAGGAACATCGATGTCAGCGACAGGTCGGTGATGTCTCCCGTTACCTCGCCGATGGCGATGCGGTCGCCGATGAAAAAGGGGCGGCGGACCACGATGACCGCCCAGGCCACCATGCTGGTCAGGGGCTGCCGGAGGGCAAAGCCCAGCGCCACGGACAGCAGACCGGCCACCAGGCCAAGCTCGCTCAGCGAGCCATACTGGATGATGATGAAGAAGATGATAAGCAGAAAGATGAACGTGTATTTTACGATGCGGAGGAACATCATCACGTTTGAGACCTGCTGGTTGGTCTTCGCCCGTCGCAGCGATATTTTTTTGATGACATAGTAGATGATGAACATGATGATGCCCACGACGAGCAACGCGGAGAACAGATCCAGCAGTTTCATGGCCTGCTGCTTCGGAAAATCGAGCGGGGAAAATAGGTCGTCGGCGAGTGCGCCCAGTACCTGGACAACCTGGTTCATCGGTTCCCATCCCATCCCATGGCAGAGATCGTTTAGTATATAAGAATGGATATATAAACATGTCCATTTATTTTATATGCTGCAAGGAAAAAACAGAACGTTTAACTATCGTGCCGAATTATAACGATGATGGCAGACGTGAATCCTGTTCCGTCCGGCGGCGTGGGGCTGCCGCCAGGGTCTCTTGTCTACACGGGAGAGAGGCCGGGCGGCCCCGTGAAAATCACGCTCCTGGACTACGATGAATCCACCTTCAACGAAAAAGAGTTACAGCGCGTGGAGGAATGTTTTCCGTTCAGGGAAAAGCCGACGGTCACCTGGGTCAACGTCGACGGGATCCACGAGGTCGACGTCATCGAACACATCGGTCGCCATTTCGATGTCCATCCTCTGACGCTCGAGGACATCCTCAACACCGGGCAGCGACCGAAGATGGAGGACTTCGACAGCTATCTTTTCATCATTTTCAAGATGTTCTACCATGGTTCCGATGTCGACCACCTGAAAACGGAGCAGGTCAGCCTGCTGCTGGGCCCCACCTGGGTTATCTCTTTTCAGGAGGTGGAGGGAGACGTTTTTGAGCCCATCCGGCAGCGGATACGAAATGCCAAGGGACGCATCCGGCGGATGGGTGCCGACTACCTGGCCTACGCGCTGATCGATGCAGTGGTCGACAACTACTTCCTGGTACTGGAAAAGATCGGCGAGGAGGTCGAGCACATCGAGGAGGAGCTCATCGCCGACCCGTCGCCGGAAACCCTGCACGTCATCCATCGTCTCAAACGGGAGCTGATATTGCTCCGCAAATCGGTCTGGCCGCTCCGGGAGGTCATCGGCGGATTGGAGCGCTCGGAAACCATGCTTATCGACCAAAAAACCGGTATCTACCTCCGGGACGTCTACGACCACACCATCCAGGTCATCGACACCATCGAGACCTTCCGGGACATGGTGTCGGGCATGCTGGACATCTATCTGTCCAGCGTGAGCAACAGGATGAACGAGGTCATGAAGGTGCTGACCATCATCGCCACTATTTTTATCCCCCTGACGTTCATCGCCGGCATCTACGGCATGAACTTTACCCATATGCCGGAGCTGAAATGGCCATGGGGGTATCCGCTCGTCTGGCTGGTCATGCTCGGCGTCGCCGTAACGATGGTCATCTATTTCAGGCGGAGGCAGTGGCTGTAGACCCCGCCGCTATGCTTCCCCGGAGGCCGTCCAGGCCATCCGTGACAATCCCACGGCTATCCCAAGGGTGGCAAGCAGCCATCCGACGCCGATGACGAGGACGGCGGAGCGCGGATATCCTCCATACGAGGTGAGCGTCTCCGAGTACAGGGAGAACAGCAGCACCACACCGAGTATTCCGGGGGTCACAAACCGTATCAATGTTTCGAAGCCGCTTCCAAGCCTGATAGAGGACATCTGGCTGACATGGCGGGAGACCCTGTCCGCTCCATATATCCATCCGATGACAAGGAGTTCTATCAACCCCATCAGCACGAGGCCGTACCCCAGCAGAAAATGGTCGACGATGTCAAGCCAGATGATGCCACTCCTCGTCGTAAAAACGAGGCCGCCGGTGAAGCCGATGACGCACAGCAGCGTTATCCATCGCTGCTGGTCAACGTTGAACTTGTCGACGATGCCGGACAGAAACGCGACGATCATCGAGATGAGCGACGACAGCCCGGCGGCTATCAATGTCAGAAAGAAAAGAGCGGCAACGAACTGCGGGACGAACGGCAACGCGTTGAACGCCCGGGGAAACACCACGAAGGCGAGGCCGATACCGCCCTCCACGACCTGCTCCATAGGGAGGCCGGTGGTGTGCATCATGTTGCCCAGGATGCCGAAGACGGCAAGGCCGATGAACACGGAGAAAAACGTGTCAGCGAACCCGACGATGAGCGCGTTTCTGAACAGGTTGGATTTCCGCGGCAGATATTTGGAATATGCGATGATGACGCCCATGCCGAGGCTGAGCGAGAAAAACACCTGGGAGAAGGCGTCTATCCATACCGAGGCGTCGAGCAGCGACGAAAAGTCAGGCGTCAGATACCACTCGATGCCCTGCCAGGCACCGGGCAGCGTGACGCCACGCAAAACGAGTATGGCCGCCAGGACCATGAGAAGCGGGATGAGTATCTTGCAGACGCGTTCGACGCCGCCACGAAGCCCCTTCTTTATGATTGCCCAGTTGACAAGCCAGATGACGGCCAGCCCGATGACGACAGCCGCGACAGGCATCCCAAGGGTCCACGGGTCGCCCGTGGACTGCAGGAAGTCGTTGTAGAAAAACGCGTTTGGGTCGCTCCCCCATCCCAGCGTGAAGGACAGGCCAAAGTAGTTCAGGCAGTCGCTGAGTATCACCGCGTAGTAGAGGTTGAGACCGAAGACGAGGATGACGACGGGCCACCAGCCGAGCGGCTCCAGTTTCTCTCGTATCTCCCGGAAGACGGCCGGGGCGGACCCGCGCATGTCGTGACCCAGCGACTGCTCGATGAGGAGCAGCGGAATGCCGACGACGAAGAGGGCGATAAGGTAGGGAAACAGAAAGGCGCCTCCGCCGTCCTTGTATGCGAGGTAGGAAAACCGCCAGACGTTGCTCACGCCGATGGCCGAGCCGACGGTGGCGAGGATGAATCCCAGGTGGCTCCCCCACTGATCTCGCTGCTCCGGCATGCGTTTCCCCGGCAGTAAAGGCGACGCGGCTATTTATTTCTTGATGTTTCGCCAGCGCCTGAAGCCGCTCCCGTCGGTGCCACGGTCAGCGGCATCGGCACATTTTTAAGTCGCAATCGGTTTTACCGGCCATGATACAGCATGAAGCCAGAGAAAAACTGTCAGAGCAGACACTCGACCTC
>CAZQNC010000008.1:0-26116 GCA_964594625.1 uncultured Thermoplasmatales archaeon
CCGACAAGAAATTATCTGCATACTATGTCTAAGAACTATTTGGTCACAACACTAGATGGCTAGTGGAAAGGGACGAATTTGCTAAAAGCGAGATTATGGATATGCCCATTCCTGAGAATTTATTAGAAAGCGATAGCATCAATTATCATTTTTTAGAGTATCTTTCCGATAACCCAAGTTATCTATCAGAAATTAATGAATTGTTAAAGAAATATTATAGGCTGGATGAATCAGAATTGATATTGATCGAAGACGCAGTAAAATTTACCTTAGATTTCTTTAGGAAAAAAGGAAAGTCTTCTGCTGTTAAACCGGTGACACATAGAGAATTGCAAGACTATATCGAGATTTTTTGTAGAGTGCTAAATAATTCTTTTTCGCACCCCGATAAAGCTTTTGTAGGACGTATTTTTTCGGGAAATGCCCCATTAAAAGTAATTTGTGGGGAACTTGTTAATAAAGAAAATCAAAAACAAACCACGATAATTAAAGATAACAGACTCACAGAGAAACTTCGAGAATTAGACAAGACATTAACAAAAAAAAGAGGAAAAAGCATATTTATAAGAAGAAATTTACGCAGATATTCAAGAAATAGTATATTTATTATCAAGCCAAACCAAAAGAGGTATTGGACGAAGTCTGCTGCCTTAAATGATGCAGACAAAACTTATGCTGATATTTTAAAATATTGGGGTCTCGGAAAATGATTCGGAAGTCTTCGAACGGGGACTTCGTTATGGGAAAACCAAAATATTTGTCTCAGGAATTAGGTGAGGAGGGTGTATTAGTTCTTTTGAAAATTATTTGTAAGGCGTATTATAGAATAAAAGAAAAAAATATTATAACCGCGACCATGTCTGAGCCGGAGATTACTGAAGAATTATACTTTGAATTGTTAGAGGTTTGGAAAAATGCAGGAATAAGTTCATTTAGACCAATTCACGAAAAATCTCATGGAAGACGTAAAAAAGGAAGAGGGAAAACACCCACCATTGATTTTTGTTTTCGAATAGAATGGGACCCTCACATATATTTTGGCTCAGAATGTAAGCTACTGAAAGAAAATGATATTGCCTTATATAACCGGTATATACAAAAAGGAATGAAGAGGTATTTAAAGTGCAGATACGGGAAGAAATTCCCGGATGGATCGATGGTTGGATATATAGTCGAGGGAGATATTGCTACGGTTATACAAGAAATTAAGATAAGAGTTAATGAAATCTCAATTGGCGATATGAGAAAAATTAAAAAAATAAAAAGTTTTAATGGATATTACAAATCTGAGCACAGGCGGGCATGCGGTCATTCGCCGTTTAGTATTCATCATTTATTTCTTTCTTTTGACTGATTAGCAGGGTTATAACAAAAGTATTGAATCAATCCCGGATAGTTGGAATGGGGTGGGCGGATGGATAGGATGGATGTCCACAAATATTTATATAGACACTTTCAATAACTTTGAACATGGAAGAGAAGCGGGTACGTGGGGCTGCCGTCATTACATTTATCTCCGTGCTCTACTTCATATGGCTCATGGTGGTGGTGCTCCAGGACCGGGGATATATTCTCTCGGGCAGCGACCTGCCGCTCTCCGTGCAATGGTGGGCGGTCATCGGGATCTTCCTCTTCGCGGTGTTCTTTCTGGTAGAGCTGTACATGTATCTCACCGCGCCCGGGAAGGAGCGCCGGACCGAGGGCATCAAACTGGTCTCGGCGGTCACCACCAAGGTCGTCTGCAGCGACTGCCACACCGTGTTCACCATCTCCGACACCGGCGCCCGGCCGCTCAAGTATACCTGTCCGAACTGCGGGCAGAACGGCGCGCTGCGCAGGCACATGGCGTCCGGCGTGCGGAAAAACGTGCAGTGTGAGCGCTGCGAGCACGTGTTCGAGATACATGACACGGGCGAGCGGCCGCTCAAGTATACCTGTCCCGACTGTCATCACGCGACCGAGCTCTGCGCATAGATATCATGTTTACGGCACGGGTAGAAGTTCAGCTGAAAAAGGGTATATCGGACCCGGAGGGCAACAACATTCTCAAGGCGTTGCATCTGCTGGGCTTCGACGAGGTCGAGGATGTCAGCGTTGCGAAGGTGACCCGTCTCGTGGTCAGCGGTGACAGCGAGGACGTGGTGCGCGACCGCGTTGAGGAGATGTGCCAGCGTTTGCTCACCAACCCGGTTATCCATGATTACACGGTCGAGCTCCAAGAGGATATGGATGACTGATCATCTTTTCGAAGAAGACGGCGCGGTACATCTGGTTGACCTGTTCAGCGCCGACGACATGCAGCTCAAAACGATTAGCCGGGAGATGGGGCTGGCGTTGAGCCTCGACGAGATGCGCCGTATCCGGGACTATTTTGCGGGCAAGAAACGCCGTCCCACGGACCTGGAGCTGCAGGCCCTGGGCCAGGCGTGGAGCGAGCACTGCTGCTACAAGTCGTCGACGCCGGTACTCCGCCGGCATGTCTACGGTATCGAGGAGGACCGTATCGTTGCCCGCGAAGATGCAGGGGTCATCGAGTTCGACGACGACCATTACTATGTTGCTGCGCTTGAATCGCATAATCATCCGTCGGCCATCGAGCCCTACGGCGGGGCTGCCACGGGCATCGGGGGCATCGTCCGCGACGTTTTGTGCATGGGCGCGCAGCCCGTCGCATTGATAGACCCGTTGTTTTTCGGCCCGCTTGACTACCGGCATGAGGAGCTGCCGCGGGGTGTCAAGCATCCGCGATATCTGTTCAAGCGGGTGGTGGAGGGCATCCGGGATTACGGCAACCGTATCGGCATACCCACGGTGGCGGGCCAGGTCTGCTTTCATGACGGCTACGTGGGCAACTGCCTGGTCAACGTGGGCTGCATCGGCATCGTGGAAAAACGGCATCTGATGCACAGCCGGGCGGAGCATCCCGGCAGCATATATATCTACGCCGGCGGCAAAACCGGCCGTGACGGCATCCACGGGGTCACGTTTGCCTCGGAGGAATTGCACGAGGAGTCGGAGGAGGAGTCGATTTCGGCGGTGCAACTGGGCGACCCCATCACCAAGGAGCCGCTCATCCATGCCTGCCTGGCATGCGTCGATGCCGGCCTGGTGGAGGGAATGAAGGACATGGGCGGCGGCGGTCTCTCATGCGTCTGCGGCGAGCTTGCCTATGACGCGGGCTACGGCGCCGAGGTGCAGCTGGACAAGATTCCGCTGAAGGAGGCGGATATGGAGCCCTGGGAGATATGGGTGTCCGAGTCGCAGGAGCGCATGATGCTGGTCGTCCAACCGGACAACGTGGAGGCGGTGCTGGACATCTTCGAGCAATGGGACGTGGAGGCGGTGCCGGTGGGCACGGTCATCGAGGAACCCCTGGTCAGGCTCTGGTACCACGGGCAGCGCATCGGCGAGCTCGACCTCCGGTTCCAGGTGTCAGGGCCATGCTATCAGCGTCCCTGGGAAATGCCATCCGACCGTGAGACAGCCGACCCGACGTTTGCCATGCCCGAGGATGTCAACGAGATGGTGCTTTCGCTGCTTGCCATGCCCGACATCGCGTCGCGCAGCTGGGTTGTCCGGCAGTACGATTTCGAGGTGCGGGGCAGCACCGCCGGCAAGCCGCTGCAGGGCCCGGTGGGATGGCAGACACATGGCGACGCAGCCGTGGTCAAGCCCCTCCGTGATTCCTTCCGCGGGCTGGCGGTCACCGCCGATGTCAACCCGTTTTACATGACTCTCAACCCGTATCATGGCGCCCGGGCGGTCGTCGACGAGATATGCCGCAATCTCACCGCGGTCGGAGCACGCCCGGACAGCATCGGGGACTGCCTCAACTTTGGCAACCCCGAGAAGCCGGAGCGGATGGGCGAGCTCCACGAGGCCGCCCGGGGTCTGGGCGAGATGGCCCGCGCCCTCCATCTGCCCTTTGTCTCCGGCAACGTGAGCCTGTACAACGAGACGCCTGCGGGCGCCGTTCCCCCGACGCCGTCGCTGCTGGGCATCGGCATCGTCGACGACGTACGGCGCTGTGTCACCACGCCCTTCGAACGGGAGGGCAACCCGGTCTACCTCGTCGGCGACACCCGGCAGGAGCTGGGGGGCAGCGCCTACTACCGGTGGCTGCAGCGGAAGGGCGGCCGGGTGCCCCGGACCGATGCCGTGGTGCTCCGGGTTGGCGTGGACGCATTGTGCGGGGCCATCAATGAAGGATACGTGGCCGCCTGCCACGATGTTTCATCCGGCGGCCTGGCCGGCTGCCTGGCGGAGATGACGATGGGCGGCACGGGCGCCGAGGTCTGCCTGTATGGCATGGGTGACCTGCGGACGGATGTCAAGCTGTTCTCTGAGTCGAACACCCGGTGGGTGGCGGAGGTCAAAAAAGATGCCGCGGACGCATTTGAAGCCCTGCTCGGAGATGTGCCATGTCTGCAGCTTGGCACGGTGACCGGCGAGCATCTCACCGTCTACGACGGCGACGACATGCACCGCTATGTGCATCTCACCGCGGCTGAACTGCGGCAGCTCTGGCGGGATCTTCTCCCCGATATGATGGGCTAGGTTATTCTTCGACGACGTCCACGTTGACGGCTTTCGGTCCCTTGGGTTCTTCCTCTATCTCGAAGGTGACCTTTTGTCCCTCCTTGAGCGGCATGCCCGAGTTGACGTCTGACAGATGTACGAACACATCTTCGTCGAGCTCCTCGGCGCCGATGAACCCGTAGGAGACAAGCCATCGTCTCACGGTTCCTTCCATATGTTCACCTGGGGTATACCGGATGGGAAACATGTTTTTTCTATAAGTATGTTGTGTTTCCGTCCCGCCATATTCTTATAGCCCGGCGGCATACACGTCCCATGTCCATTCCAGACACCCTGACCAACGTTATCGTGACCGGCAAAAGCGGCGCCGGCAAGCAGCCCCGCATCGACGTGCTCGTCGAGCAGTATGGCCTTGAGCAGCTGTCCACGGGCACCATGTTCCGCAGCTCCCTGGCCGCCTACGACCGCTACGGCTACACCGGCTCCCTTGACCGCTTCCGGGACGAAGACAACGGGGCGTTTATCCCCGACGAGGACATCATGGACGAGCTGGGTACAGACGATGCCGAGGTCGTCCTCGGGTTGAAGGCAAAATATTATGTCGAACGGGGCCTGTACGTCCCCGACCACATCACCAACGAGCTCTTCCAGGCAGTGTTCGCCGCCCACGGCTATCGGGGGCAGGCGCTCGACGGCTACCCCCGAACCACGGAGCAGGCGCGCTTCCTCCTCCAGCTGGTCGACGAGCAGGACACGGCCGTCGACTTCATCCTCTGGGTCACCAACACCGATGAAAACATCATAGAGCGGACCACCCGGCGGCGTATCTGCCCGGAATGCGGTGCGGTCTACCATCTCGACTACAAGCCACCCGACGACGGCCGGTGCACGAAATGCGGCGCCGCGGTGGTGCAGCGCTCCGACGACACCGAGGAAAAAATCCGGTCCCGGCTGCAGGAGTTCAAAACCAAGACATTGCCCGCCCTCCATTTTCTCCAGGAGCAGGGCATACCGATAGCGAAGGTCTCCGGCCACCTCGACGAGTTCACCGAGGAAAACGTACGCCGGAGCGTGATGGAGGCCCTCGAGCAGATATACGGCGGCCCGGAGCAGGGTCGATAAAGCTATGTACGGCCATCCGATATAGAGCCATGCAACGCATCGTGCTGGCCATCACCGGCGCCTCCGGCGTCATCTACGGCATCCGGACGCTGGAAGAGCTCAGCCGAACGGACACCGTGACCCATCTCATCGTGTCGGAGAGCGCCAAAACGATTCTGTCGCACGAAACCGACTACGCGGTTGACGACCTGGCCGTCATGGCCGACGAAACCATCGCGGAGGACGACATCG
Source organism: uncultured Thermoplasmatales archaeon (assembly GCA_964594625.1). Classification (GTDB taxonomy): domain Archaea; phylum Thermoplasmatota; class E2; order UBA202; family DSCA01; genus CAZESS01. The sequence goes on from CAZQNC010000008.1 coordinate 5,893, forward strand.
CCGCCGCCGTGGCATCGGGGTCCGCTCGGTATGATGCGGCGGTCATCGTTCCCTGCAGCCTCAAAACCCTGGCCGGCATCGCCCACGGATATGCAAGCAACGTCATCATCCGGATGGCCATGGTCACCCTCAAGGAGGGCCGCCCCCTCGTCGTCGTGCCCCGGGAAACCCCGCTCGACCTGGTCAGCCTGCAGAACATGGTCCGGGTGCGCCAGGCCGGGGCAACCGTGCTGCCGGCGATGCCCGGCTTTTACCATCTGCCGGAAACCGTGGCAGAAATCGTCGACCACGTGGTCGGAAAAATACTGGACCAGCTCGACATCGAACACGAGCTCTTCGAGCGATGGGGCTAGTCAAACAATCGCTGCAGCATCCATTCAGGCGTGAACACGATCTGGTCGTCGTACTCCTGGCCGTTGCCGATGAACAGCAATGGCTTGCCGATGGTGTATGCGATGGACAGCGCGGCTCCTCCTTTCGCGTCGGCGTCCACCTTGTTGAGAACGGTACCGTCGATGGGAACAACCTGGTCGAAGCGTTTCGCCTGCTCAACCGCGTCGTTGCCGGTGAGCGCGTCACCCACGAAAATAATTTTGTCCGGCTGGGCCACCCGCCGGATTTTTTTCATCTCGTCCATCAGGTTGATGTTGGTCTGCATCCGGCCGGCCGTGTCCAGCATGACGACGTCCTTGTACTTGGCCTTTGCATGCTGGATGGCGTCGTAGGCAACGGCTGCCGGGTCGCTGCCGATGTCATGTTTGATCAGCTTGACACCGAGGTTGTCGGCATGCTGCTGCAGCTGCTCGATGGCTCCCGCCCGGAAGGTGTCGCAGGCACCCATGACACAGGTGTACCCCCGCTGCTGCAGCTGATGGACCAGCTTGGCGATGCTGGTGGTCTTGCCGGTGCCGTTGACACCTACGAACATCAACACCACGGGCTTGTCGCTTTCCTCAACGAACGTCCAGAAGTCTTCCTCCGACGACGACAAAATGTTGGCAATGGCTTTTTTCAGCGTCGCCCGGACCGCCTCCCCCGGCTGCTTGCGCGCCATGGATGGCAGCTGCCGCTTCACGGTTTTCTTGATGTCGTCCACCACCGGCAGCGCCACGTCTGCCTCCAGCAGCCCCATCTCGAGATCCCAGAGCAGCTCGTCCAGCTTTTTTTCGCTCATCGGGAGCTTCGTGCTTTTGCCGGCTGCGTCGCTGCCCAGCTGTTTCTCCAGCTGCAGCTGTTTCTCCAGCTCGCTTTCCACCTTTCGCTCAATCTGCTGCTCCCGCTCCGTCTCCTCCGCCACCTCTGCTTTTTCGACTTCCTGCTCGAGGGCGTCCTCGAACTTTTTGAATTTCTTTTTCAGAAAATCGAACATCTCAATCGCTGCCTCGGCCCTGCAACCGCTGTTGCAGTTCCTGGACACGCGCCCGGATGTCCTGGGAGGCCTCGATGAGCTTTTCCTCCCGCTGCCGGAGCTCCTCCATGCGTTTCTCCAGGAAATCACTGGCGGTGCTGACCGATTTCTCGACGACCACGTCGCTGCCGACGCCGGTGAGCACCCGCTCGGTGTCCGCAATGGTGGCGCGCATGAACACGTTGCCGCCCAGCGGGACGAGCATCTGCTCCCCCTCGGCACCCTCGGCGATATCCTCAAGTGCGTTCTGGGCCTGCTGGCATTCCCCGATGAACTCGTCGAGGAGCTGCATCTGCCGGTAGAGCGTGTCCATCTGCTCCTGGTATTCCTGCAAGAGATACATGTCGTTTTGCTGCATATTTCCTGCTTCCATCATAATCACCTTTCAAGCTGATATCGAACCGCGAGGTTTTCCACGTCATCTATCGACATTTCCACCACGTTTTCGATGTTGATATTCTTCCGCTTGACCTTGTGGTTGCTGCCGATGAGGGAGAGCACTTTTTCTCTGGCTGCATCCTCGCCGTCGCTGGCAACCTCTTTTTTGAACGGCTGCCACGTGTTTTTCATGTAAAAGGTTCCTTCAACCCGGTATGCTTTTGCCATTTTAGTCACCTGCTAAACGTAATGCTTCTTCTATCCTGCCCATCTCGATGCCCGTGGTCGCGGTGCCCATGACCGCTCCGGTGCCGTTGGCCACGATGCCGGCTCCCACGTAGGGCACGCCGTGGTTGACGGTGCCGATGTCCGCCGGCACGCCGAACAGCGCCTCGAGCTGCTCTTTTTCCTCCTCGGCCACCTTGGGATGGCACAGCAGCCCCCGGTTGGTGGCCACGGCGACCATACCCACGGTTTTTATAGACGAGATGGTGCCGCGTTGCACCTCGACATCCAGCACGTCCTTTATATCATTTATCGTGTCGTCCTGGAGCATGGGATGGACGAGGGCGCCGGTGTCGTTGACGAGGACGTTGTTGCCGGCTGCGTTGAACCTGTCCGTCATGACGAGCACGTTGCCGTCGAACTGCTGCCGCAGCACGCCCAGCTCATGCTCGGAGATGAAATCGGTGACCACCGCTCCATGGGAGTTCATGGCCAGCAGCGACCCTGTGATGGGGCTGCCGCCGATGCCCAGCGCGGCGACGTCCACCTGCAGGGAGGCGGCCACGCGCTCCCGGCTGTTTTCGTCCAGGGAGGGGTCGATGAACGCGACGTCGTCGTTTGCCCGGCAGTAGACACCGAGATAGGGATTGTTGTTAAAATCCAGCCGTTTCAGCATGGTCACGACACTACGCCGCCTCCTTCTCCTTCTCCTCCTCGTCGTTGCGCTGCTCCGTTTCTTCGGAGGCATCCTCCACCACCGTTTCGTCCTCCTCGTCGCCTTCCGGTGCTTTCTCCGGTTCTTCTTCCTGCGCTTCCTGCGGTTCCTCGGAAGGCTCTTCTACGTCCTCGGCGGGCGCGACGGGTTCCTCGGCTGCTTCCTCCGCCTCGTCTGGCTCTTCTTCCACTTCCTCGACCGGTTTTTCAGGCTCGGATGCCGCTTCTTCCTGCGCTTCCTCAACGGCTTCCATTTCCTCCGCTTCTTCAGGTATCTCCGCTGCAGCTTCCACGGGTTCCTCGGCTGCTTCCTCCATTTCCTCCGCGGGCGCCACCGCTTCAGCTTCTTCTTCCGCTTCGGCGCGCTCGACGACCTCCGCCTCCGGGGTGTACGCCCAGACGACGCCGTCGTCGCCCTTGACGCCTTTCACCCGGATGCGACCCGGGATGTTCCCGCGGCCGCGGCTCCAGATGGCCTCGTTCAGGCTGGCGTCCAGGTGCACGTCATCGCTCTTCATGTGCTTGGCTAAAAAGCGCTGTATATCCTTCACTGCCCGGTTGGTGCGGCGGGGTCGCGGCAGTGATTTTGCCCGCATCAATGGAATAGTGTAAATCCGTTCTTCTGGCATTTCATCACCGTTTTATTACTTTTTGAGATTGCTTCGGCGCCAGTGGCGGCGCTTGGGGTGGCGGAGAAACCGCCGGTTGGTTTTCATGATAATCCAGGCGGGAACGCGCCTGTTCTGCTTGGTCGCCCTGTTCAGGCGTTTCTTTTTCCCCAGAGACTTGTTTCGTGACATCATTTCCTCCGTATGTTTATATCTCGCTTTTTCGGCGTCAGTCGTTTGATGACCTCTTGAAACTGCTCGTCGTCGATTTTTTCCTGTATCCGCCCCATCTGATAGAGCCGGATGAGTTGATTTTCCATCATCTCCGCGCGCTGCGGCTGCGCGACGCGGATGCGCCCGAGACGCTCCCGGGCCTCCGGCGTGAGTATCTGGCGGAGCAGCGCTTTTTTTTGCGCCTGCAGGTATTCCTCCTGCTCTTCACGTGTTTCCTGCTGTCCTTCCTGCTGTTGCTGCTGCATTTCCTTCATCATGCGCCGCTTGATGTCCTCTGCATCCATAGTTCCACACAACTTATTTTATTTAAGGTTTATCATGCCGACGCGACGTCGTTCGCGACGGCGTCGACCAGCGCCTGGCCGTCGGATGTGATAACGCGACCCTCGCCCGCGACCGTGGTGACCAGTCCGGCCTCCTCGAGCTGCTGCAGGCATGTCCGGACGATGGAGCCGCTGCCCTTCCTGCTCTTGTAGGGCTTCATCTTCCGGTCTCGCTTGCCGCCGTAAAAGCTGCGGAGCCGCTCCGTCCCGATGGGGCCGCGCATGTAGATCTTGCGCAGGATAGCGGCGATGCGCGTGTACCACCAGTCCGGGTCGTCGGGCTGCCGCTCCCTGTGGACGCCGGTTTTTACCCAGGCTGCCCATTCGGGCGGCTCGATGCCGTAGTCGCTGTGCAGCCGCTGCGAGAGCGATGCGATGAGCTCATCTGCTGGAACGTCATATGCAGTCGTCATTTTCTCATCGCCCAATGCGGAAGGTATATAAAATCTTTTCACCGACGGCGCGGTCCGCGACAACAAGATGTTTATTAACGCCGACGGCATCTCCACCCACCATGCAGGACGACCGGCGCATGCTCCTCAAGTTCTCCGCCTACGGGTTCCTCAAAAACCTGCGCTTCTTCGAGCCCTTCCTCTACCTTTTCTTTCTTGCCAGCGGGCTCTCCTACCTGGAAATCGGCACGCTTATCTCCATCCGAGAGATATCGGTCCTCCTCCTCGAAATACCCACGGGCATCGTCGCCGACCTGACAGGACGGCGGCGGGCCATGATAGCCGCCTTCGGCGCCTACATCACCTCATTCAGCATATTTTACCTGTTCAACGGCTTCACCCTGTTCATCCCGGCTATGCTGCTGTTCGCCGCAGGCGAGGCATTCCGCTCCGGCACCCACAAGGCCATGATCATGACACATCTCGATACAGAAAACATGGCCGACAAAAAGGTCGCCTACTACGGCATCACCCGTTCCGCCTCCCGTCTCGGCTCCGCCATATCCGCGCTGCTCGCCGGAATACTCGTCTACCTATGGCAGGGCTACAACGTCATCTTCGCGGTCAGCATCATTCCCTACCTGCTGGGCATGGCGCTCATGCTGACCTATCCCCGGGAGCTCGACGGCGACCCCGCCACACGGACGCTCTCCGGCCTCTGGAGCCACGTAACCGACAGCTTCCGGCAGCTCCTCCGGCGACCCGGCCTGCTCAGAATGGTCGTCAACGCCGCCGTCTACGACGGCTTCTTCAAGATATCCAAGGACTACCTGTCCCCCGTCATCGAGCTCTTCGCCGTATCGCTTCCCGCGCTGGTGTTCATCGAGGAGGCCACGGAGCGCACCGCCATCCTGGTCGGCGTGGTCTATTTCTTCGTCTACCTCAACAGCTATGTTTCCTCCAGAAAATCCGCGGCGTTGATGCACCGCATCGGCAGCCTGCCCCGGGCGCTCAACCTTCTTTTCTTCACGTTCGCCGGGCTGTTCCTGGCTGCGGCGCTCTTCCTGTACCTCGACGTCCTGCTGCTGTCCATCGCCGCCGTGTTCTTTTTCTTTTCGCTGTACAACCTCCGCAAGCCCATGGTCGTCGGATACCTGGGCGACCGCATTGCCCCGGGGCAGCGGGCCACCCTGCTCAGCACACACAACCAGCTGCGCTCCGTCGCCGGCATGGTCATCGCCCCGTTACTGGGCTTTTTCGCAGACTGGCAGGGCGTGGGCGCCGCCTTTGCTTTCGGGGCCGTGCTGCTGTTCATCGCGGGAGGCGTCCTGCTCGTCAGGGAGGACTGATGGCAAAAACCTATATGCCCCTGCGGCATTTCTGGTACAATGCCCTTTAAAAAATCGAAGCTGATGGAGTTTCCCCGGGACGTCATCGCCGGCCACAACGTCATTGAGGAAATCGTTGACCTCTGCGAAAAGGTACACCTGGGCACCCATCCGCTCGTGGTGCACGACGAAACAACCAAGGAGCTCGCCGGCAACACCATCATCAACATTCTGCAGGACCACGACTACACGGTGGACGACGTCGTCGTCGGCCAGGCCACCATGGACGAGATAAACCTGGTCCAGCAGCATGCCACCAAGTGGGGCATCGAGTCACTCATCGCCGTGGGCGGCGGCACCGTCATCGACATCGCCAAGCTTGCCTCGTTCAACTACGGCGTACCGTTCGTCAGCGTTCCGACGGCTGCGTCGCACGACGGCATCGCCTCCCCCCGGGCGTCCGTCAAAGAGGAACAGGGGTCGGTGTCCAAGCAGGCTCGCTCGCCCGTTGCCGTGCTCGCCGACACCGCCATCATCTCAAAGGCCCCTTACCGGATGCTCGCGTCGGGATGCGCCGACGTCATCTCCAACCTGACGTCCATCATGGACTGGCAGCTGGCCTGGCGCCTCAAACGGGAATACTACAGCTCGTTCGCCGTCGCGCTGGCCGAAACCGCCGCCAACCTTTTGATGGAAAACGCGGAGTACATCAAGCCCGGCATCGAGGAGTCATCCTGGATCGCGGTGAAATCCATGATCGTTTCAGGTGTGGCGATGTCCGTTGCTAATTCATCCCGGCCGGCCAGCGGCGCCGAGCACATGTTCAGCCACGCGCTGGACAGCATCGCGCCCGGCAAGTCGATGCACGGCGAGCAGTGCGGCGTCGGCTCCATCATGATGATGTACCTCCACGGCGGCGACTGGAAGGGATTCCGGAAGGCGTTGAAGAAAATCGGGGCGCCGACCACGGCCCGGGAGCTCGGTGTCACCGAGGAAGAAGTGGTCAAGGCGTTGCTCATGGCGCAGAAGGTCCGGCCCCACCGGTACACCATCCTGGGCGCCGACGGATTATCTGCGGACGCAGCCGAGCATCTCGTCAAGGTCACCGGGGTGGCATAACATGACGTTTGTAACGCTCATCGGAAAAAAACTGGCACATGAGGGCGCCGATTTCATATATGTCGGCGTGACCTCGGAATGCCGGGGCTGCCGGCTGAAAACGGTCTGCTCGAACCTGAAGGAGGGGCGCCAGTACCGCATCACAAAGGTGCGGGACAAGCACCATGACTGCGAGCTGCACGAGGGCGGCGTGGTCCCCGTCGAAATCGAAAAACTATCCATCGAGACCACCATCTCCAGCGACGCGGCCAAGGGAACCGAGGTCAGCTACACGGAGGTCACCTGTGACAACGTGGGCTGCGAGCTCTACGCCATCTGCCATCCCGGGGTAGCAGAAAAAAAATACCGCATCATCGAGGTCATCGACGACGTCGACTGCCCCGAGGGCTACAACCTCAAACGCGTGCAACTGGACGACTGAAGCGGCAGATTTAACAATATTTATATATGGCCATCCTGATTATCAGATATGCAGGGATGGGAACGCATAGGTACCTTTGGGAGAACCCTCCAGATTCACGGCAAGGGTGAGCGCCGGCGTATCATAGACCCGGACGGCCACGTCGTCGTCGAATACGACATGAGGGCATAAATACCCTTTTTCTGTTACAGCCGGGATGATGGAACCACAGGCGCTGCAGCACGTGCTCACCACGCTGCGCACCATACTCCAGGACAGCGACCGCTTTTCCGGGACGGTAGACGTCGACCTGGACGCCGGCTCGTTCAGCGCCGACCTGTCAGCGGAGCAGTTCACCTCGCTGCAGCCCGCGCCGTCCGGCCGTACCGTGGCGCTCGATGGGAGCTCCATCCGGGCGCTCGACGGCCTCTCGTTTGTTGTATCGGTCAGCCGGGCTGCCGCGGTGACCGCGGATGAGGACATGGTGCGGGATACGCATGTCTCCGGCATGCGGGTCTCCGCGCTGTCCCGTGGCACCTGCGAGGAGGTTTTTCTGGATGCCTACCGTGAGCTGTCCGATACGTCGCCGCCGGCGGTGCCGGACACGGTGGAAGAGGCTGCGGGGGCGCTGCGCGGACTGCAGGAGCAGGCGCTGGCCCGGGACATGGTCGGGCAGCTCGACGTGGGAGACCTGTGTCTGCTGGACGGGGCGCTGCATGGCAACCGGTGGCTGCAGCCCGTGGTCGATGCTACGTGTCGGCTGGCCGCCGAATGCGGCGTTCATCTCGCTGCGGTGTCCAAGCGGAGCGATCTGGCCGCCCGTGGTATCCCGTTGCTGTACTGGATGCAGCGGCATGGCGACAGGGCCATGCCCGGGCAGCGATGGCAGTATCCGCTGTCCGAGGAGCGACGTATCTCTGTGGCGAAGCTGTATCCCGCCGCCCGGCATGTCTTCCGTATAGATGTCAATCCATACGACGGGGAGCCGGGGGAGGTGCTGCCGCGGCTGGCGTCGCTGTCCGATGACGTAGCGACGCTGGGCTATCCGTATCCATTGGCCGCCGTCCATCGGGCCGTGGTTATCACCGCCGACGAGGCATCCTACTGGCAGCGGCGGCTGCGGGAGCAGGCATTCCATGAGGGCTTTTCCCGTGACGACTGGGAGGGATTGTTTTATGACTACCATGCGTATTTAGGGTGATAGCATGCTGGGACGAATCATTGGCAACACCGTCACCGAAATCGTGTTTCGCTGCCCCTACAGCCGGGAGGTCACCCTGGGAGAGATCGTGGTCGCCGACGACATGGAAAGAGATGCGCGCTTTTTTCTCAGGGTGGTCGACCTCCGCTACGGGCAGGAGGGCTCCGACCAGTGGGGGCTTCGCACCGCCGGGGAGATGCTGGCGCTGGACGACGCGGAGCAGGAATACCGGATGCGGGACAAGGAGCGGAGGCTGTTCAAGCTGGCGGTCTGCGCTCCGCTCGGCATGCTCCGCGACGGCTGCTTCGAGCGACCTCGCATGCTCCCCTCGCATTTTTCAACGGTTCGTCGGGCCGACCCGGACGACTACGCCTTCCTCAAAGAGCACATGGGCGACATCGAGGTCGGCTGCCTGCGCAGCGGCCAGCAGGACATCGACGTTCCCGTGGCCGTCCGGGGGGAGCTGCTGTCCCATCACGTGGGCATCTTCGCCACCACCGGCATGGGGAAAAGCAACCTGATGCGCGTGTTCGCGGCCTCGGTCATGCGGCAGGGCCGGTATGGCCTGCTCATCGTCGACCCGCACGGCGAATACTACGACGGCGGCCAGGACAGCAAGGGGCTCCGCCATCATCCCCTGGCGGAGCGGTCGCTGGCCGTGTACTCGCCGCATCATCTCTCCGGGCCGCACACCACGCTGCAGCTGGCCGCCACCGAGATAACCGTGGGAGATGTGCAAAACATTTTCTCGTTTTCCGACGCGCAGCGCGACGCCCTGTACGCGCTGGCCGGGCGCTACAAGGAGCGCTGGCTGCTCCGGCTGGCCCGGATGGGCATCGACGAGCTGGTCTACGAGTTCGACCAGAAGATACACGAGTCGACGTTCGGGGTGCTGCAGCGCCGGGCGGAGCGCATCCTGGCGTCGGGCATCGTGCACACCGATGAGAGCGTGGCGGTGACCGACGACGTGCTGGCCCGGCTGCAGCGGGGTATGACGGTTCTGGTGGACACCTCCGGGCTCTACGAGTATGAGGAGCTCCTGGTCGGCGTGGTTCTTGCCCGGCGCATCCTGGGCCGTTACAAGGCATGCTACCGGGACCGGGAGCGGTTCAGCCAGCTGCCGCCCGTCCTGGTGACCATGGAGGAGGCCCAGCGGGTGCTCCGGGAGCGGCAGGGAGCGTTCGCCCGTATCGCCCGGGAGGGCCGGAAGTTCAAGGTCGGCCTGTGCGCCATCACCCAGCAGCCCCGGCTGATACAGGACGAGCTGCTCTCCCAGTTCAACACTTTTTTCATCCTCGGGCTGGCCGACGAGGGCGACCGGAACATCATCAGGAGCTCGGCGAAGCAGGATCTTTCCAAGCTGGAGAAAGAGATACAGACCCTGGAGGCCGGCGAAGCATTGATAACCTATCCCGGGGCGCCGTTTGCCATCCCCGCCCGGATTCACTGGTACGCCGACTACCTTGAGCAGATAGACGCGCCGGGCCGGCGGACAGCCCGCCTGGACGAGGACTTTTACTGATGGAGCTGTCCGGCAAGCATGTGGGCGTTGTTGCGGTGCTGGCCGCCAGCGTGATGTGGGCCGTTGAGCCCGTTGCCGCCCGGCTTTCCTACGTTAACGCGGACGCATTGCACACCGTGGCCATCAGGGCCGTGGTGGTCGCCGTGGTGGCATTGCTTTACGTTGCCGTGACACGCCGCGGGGCGCTCCGTGTTTCCCGTCGGGAGCTGCCGCCGCTGGTGTACCTCGCCGTGGTGGGCACGTTGTTCGCCGATGCATTGTATCTGCTGGCGCTGCAGCGGACCGCCGTGGTCAACGCGGTGCTCATCGGCCATCTGCAGCCGGTGTTCATCGTCGCCCTGAGCATTCCATTGCTCAAAAAAGACCGGCTGACCTGGTATGACGCCGGCGGCATCGCGCTGATGATGTTTTCCGCCTGGCTGGTGAGCACCCGGAATCCTTCGCGCGTTGTCTCGCTCTCATTTGGCACCTGGGGAGACGCGTTCGTGCTGGCGGCCACCGCTGCCTGGGCGTCCACGGCGGTGGCTATGCGGAAATATCTGACCGGGTTGCATGCGGGTGTCATCACCTTTTACCGCTTCGCTTTTGCCTCGCTCGTCATGCTGGGCTACCTGGCCGTTCGGGATCTGCTCGTCGTCGCCAACGCCTGGCAGGTGGTGGTCGGCGTCGCTGTCGCCGTGGGTACCATCCTGTACTATGAGGGACTGAAGCGGCTGAAGGCGGCGCAGGTCTCCGCGCTGGAGCTCGCGGCGCCCTTCTTTGCTGCGATGCTGGCCTGGATGGTGCTGGATGAAGCAGTCACCGGGATGCAGATGGCCGGCCTGGTGTTTCTCTGCCTGGGCGTGCTGCTCCTGGCCCGCAGGGAACGGCTACCGCAGGAGCCGATGTAGCTGCCGGCAGTTCTCCGGGGCATGGCCGTCATCTACATGATCGGCTTCAGCTACTACGCCACCGCGTTCACACAGGGTGGCGACGTCGACCTCGCCGCCTACGGACTGCAGCTCACCGCCCTCGACTACGGGCTCATCGGCCTGTCCCTGTTCATGGCGCTGACCGCCGGGCTGTCACTGTGCATGGTGCTGGGGCCGTTCGCCAAGAACTACAAGAGCGCGCAGACCCTGACCGTGCCCGTGTCGGTGCTCGCCCTGATACCCATGTTCCTGGTCATGTTCCGGGACTTCGCAACGCTGCCCCTGCCATTGAAGGGTCTGCTGTTCGCCATCCCGTTCTCGCATCCCATGATGGCCATGCGGGCGCTGCTCTTCGACGACTACCTGCTGGTCTTCGCCGGCATCATATATGTGGCATTGTTCGCCGTGGCGTTGATCGCCGTCGCGGTCTGGATATTCGGCACCGACCGGCTGCTGACCGGGCGGCTGCAGCGGAAGGGCTAACCTTTTATGGCCTGCCCGAATGAAACCCGTGCGCAACGAATGGAACGCCATCGCCGAAAGCTTCGACGAAACCAGGCAGCATCCCTGGCGGGAATGCCTGGATTTCATCGCAGTCCATGACGGCACCGGCCTGGACATCGGCTGCGGCAACGGCCGCCACCTTGCACCGCTCGCCGAGCGATGCAGCAGCGTCATCGGCCTGGACGGCGCCCCCGCCATGGCCGCCGTCGCCCGGCGAAACGTGCAGCGACAGGGCCTGAACAACGTCACCGTCGTGGTCGCCGACGCGACGAGGCTACCCGTTGCATCCGATATCGTGGACATCGCGCTGTTCATCGCGGCCCTGCACAACATCCCCGGGCGCAGACACCGCATCGCCGCCCTCCGGGAGCTCCGGCGCGTTCTCAAACCGGGCAGCAGGGCATTGATATCGGTGTGGTCGAAATGGCAGGACCGCTGGCGAACGCGCTCACTGCGGCAACTGCTGACACCCTGGAAAACGGCGGGCGACGTCATGGTGCCATGGAAAAAAGACGGCATGCACGTCGAGCGCTTCTACCACCTTTACGGCAGAGGGGAACTCCGCCGGGATATCAGGCGGGCCGGGCTTCACGTTTCCCGTATGTGGAGCGTGACGAAGGCGTCGAAGCGTCATCCGGACAACCATTTTGCGGTGGTCACAAAAACACCGGAAGCAGCAGCCAGAGAGTAACTGCCGTTACGATCCCTCCGGCTAGTAATATCCATGCCAGCGTCCGGTCGCTGGAGATGACGATGGGAACGGGGCCGATGAGGATGAGCCCGCCCGCTTTTGTATCCGTCTGCCGTTCACCTTGGTGACCGGGCGGCATCCGTACGGTCTCCTGCGAGGAAAGCGCGGTGAACATGACGGAGACGATGGACGAAAAGATGAGGATGACGCCGAGCAGCATCAGCCAGCCGGAGCCGACGACGAATGGAAAGATGATGAAAATGCCGCCCTCGCCCTCGCCGGTGATAACGCCCAGTATGAGGCAGGCGACGCCGCCGAGGAACAAAATAGGGGGCAGTCTACGTTCCATACCGCCGCTGCCGTTTCTGATACGACTGGATGACGTTCAAAAAATCGGTTTTTTTCAGCGCCGGCCAGTATACATCGGAAAAATAGAGCTCCGCGTAGGCCAGCTGCCAGAGCAAAAAGTTCGAGATGCGCTCCTCCCCGGAGGTCCGCAGGATAAGGTCGGGGTCGGGGCTTTCGGCCGTGTACAGATACGACGAGATAAGGTCTTTTTTGACCTCCTCCGGGTCAACGTCGCCGTTTTTCACGTCCCGGGCTATCTGCCGGACGGCTTCCACGATTTCCTCGCGTCCCCCGTAGCCGATGGCGATGTTGAAATAATGCTGCTCGTGATCCCGGGTTGCCCCCTCCGCCTCCGAGGCCGCCCTGACGACGTCGTCCGGCAGCACGTCCGTGTCCCCGATGACCTTGACCTTGACCTCGTGGTCATGGATGCGGCTGTCCTCGGCCAGCCGCCGCAGGTCCTCGGCGAACAGGCTCATCAAATGCTCGACCTCCCCCGGGGAGCGCTTGAAGTTGTCCGTGGAAAACGCGAAGACGGTCAGACCCTCGATGCCCACCTCGTGGCACCATTCCACCACCTCCTCCAGCTTGGAGCCGCCGATGCGGTGTCCCTCCTGCGGGGAGAGGCCTTCCTCGAAGGCATATCGGCGGTTGCCGTCCATTATCACGGCGAGATGGCGGGGCACCGGATACCGCCGGATGTCCTCCATCATCTTCTTGGCCCGGATGCGCTGCATCTCCTGCCGGACGAGGCGGAAGAGCTTGTTCTGCTTGAGCTTGTGGATGGCGCTCCGGGCGAAATCGGTCTCTATGGCCCGTTCGCCCAGTCGTTCAACGCGCTTCCGCACCGCATCCGTCTTCATGGTCACCTCTCATTTCCATGCCTGTATTTAACGTCTTTGTAATGATTCCGGAAAAACATATGTATCCCCCCGGGTTGTATCCCCATGGCTCACGAGGAAGCGCTGTCCGGGGAGGAATGGCGCCGGCGGCTGTCCCGCCGGGGCTATCACGTATTGCGGGAGCGGGGCACCGAGCCCCCGTTCTCCGGGGAATACCACGACCACCACGAGCCGGGCCGCTATGCCTGCGCCGGCTGCGGCGCCCCCCTGTTTTCATCGGATGAAAAGTTCGACTCGGGTTCAGGATGGCCCAGCTTCACCGCGCCGTTCTCGCCGGAGGCGGTCGAAACCCGTTCGGATGACCGCCACGGCATGCACCGCACCGAGGTCCGCTGCAGCAGCTGCGGCGGCCACCTGGGCCACGTGTTCGACGACGGCCCAAAGCCGTCGGGGAAGCGGTACTGCGTCAACTCCGCCGCCCTGTCGTTCGAGCCACGGCAAAAGAGTGATTAATGGCGCGGCGTTGTCATCATATGACCGAGCTGCTCTACATGGACAGCATCGAGGCAAACTACGTCAGGGAGTTCGACGCCGTCGTCACCAAGAGCAAAAAAGACTACGTCGCCCTCGACCGAAGCGCCTTCTATCCGGAGGGCGGCGGCCAGCCCGCCGACACCGGCCTTCTCCGATGGAACGAGCATGAAGCGACGGTGACTCATGTCGCCAAAAAAGGCATCATAAAGCACAGGCTCGACGGAGAACGCCCGGTGGAGGGCACCGCGGTACACGGCATCCTTGACTGGGAGCGACGCTACAGGCACATGCAGATGCACACCGCCCAGCACATCATCTCCGGCATCGTCTACGATCTCTACCAGGCGAGAACGGTGGGCAACCAGATCCATGCAGACCATTCACGCGTCGACTTCAAGCCGGCCTCGTTCACCGACGACGACCTCCAGGATATCACAGCCCGCTGCAACCAGGTCATCGACACCGACGCAGACGTCACCATCACGGAGGAGGAGCGCTCCAAACTCGAACAGCGCGTCAACCCGGAGCGATGCAACCTGGACCTGCTGCCGTCGTCGATACAGCATCTCCGCATCGTCGAAATCGAGGGCTTCGACGTCTGCCCCTGCGCCGGCACCCATGTCCGGAACACGGACGAGATACCGCGCATCTCAAACATAAAGCGGGAGAGCAAGGGCAAGGACACCGAACGCATCGTCTACGGCTTTTCCTGAGCGTTCGGCAACGCTTTTATAGCGCCGGGAAATGCAATATCATGTATCCTTTTCCCCGCGCACTGGCCGGCGTAGCCGTCGTGGTTGTGTTGCTCGCCGTGGGGTGGATGCCCGCGGCGCCGAGCACCACCAGCATGGAAACCGATGAGGCCGGGCTCCCAGACCGATATGACCTCCGGGATGTCCAGGGCAATAGCTACGTGACCTCGGTGAAAAGCCAGACGGGTGGTACCTGCTGGTGTCACGGGGTGATGGCCTCTGTGGAGGGCAATCTGTTGATGACGGGTACCTGGAATCGTTCCCGGGAGCCGAACCTGGCCGAGTATCATCTCGACTGGTGGAACGGCTTCAACCAGTTTTATAACGATGATATCAGTCCGCCGGAGGGCGACGGTCTCGAGGTGCATTACGGCGGCGACTACCGCGTTGCCTCCGCCTATCTGACCCGGCATGGCGGCGTCTATTCGCCGGCGGCCAACGACGACACCGAATATGACGAGGTCTGGTATTACCCGCCGCCCGGCCGCTACAACGGCAGCTTCGAACGCTACTACCCCCGCGAGATCGCCTGGTATACCATCGGAGACGACCTGGAGCGTATCGACCGCATCAAGCAAGCGGTCATGGACCACGGCGTGGTGGGCACCTGCCTGTGCAGCAGCAGCTCGTTCATGGACGACTACGTGCACTATCAGCCCCCGGATGACGACACGCCCCCGAACCATGCCGTGGCTATCGTCGGCTGGGACGACAGCCTGGAGACGCAGGCGCCCGAGCCCGGCGCCTGGCTCTGCAAGAACAGCTGGGGCAGCGGCTGGGGCCACGACGGCTACTTCTGGATATCCTACTACGACAAATGGTGCGGCCGGCATCCCGAGATGGGCGCCGTCTCCTACCAGCAGGTGGAACCCATGCAGTACGAGCACCTGTACTACCATGACTACCACGGCTGGCGGGACACCATGCGCCGGGCCGGCGACGCCTTCAACGCCTTCACCGCGGCCAACGACACCCTCGTCCAGGCCGTCGGCTTCTACACCGCAGCCAGCAACGTCTCCTACACCATATCAATCTACGACCGCTTCACCGACGGAGAGCTCCGCGACAGGCTGGCCAGCGCCGGCGGCACCGCCAGCCATGTAGGCTACCACACCGTCGATGTCGGCCCCGTTGCATTCACCGATGGCGACGACTTCTACCTCCATCTCTCGCTGTCAGCGGGCGGGCAGCCCTACGACCGGACGTCCGAGGTCCCCGTCCTGCTGGGCTGCCAGCGCCAGGGCACCACGGTCACCTCGACCGCCAGCCGGGGAGAGAGCTACGTCCGCCTCGGCCAGCGATGGCTCGACGTCACCTATCTCCGTCGGTCAGCCAACTTCTGCATCAAGGGCTTCGCCACCCCGTGGACGCCGACCACGCCCGACCTCTCATGCGATGGCTCGCTCAGCTGGACGGACGTCCGCCCCGGCCGCCAGGTCACCGGCTCGTTCACCGTGAACAACGTCGGAGGGCCACACTCGGCGCTCGACTGGGAGATAACCGCATGGCCCGACTGGGGGGACTGGACGTTCACGCCGAGCAGCCGGGACAACGTCAAGCCCGCCTGCCCGGCTTCGGTCGAGGTTACGGTCGAGGTTCCCGATACGGCCAACGCCTCGTATACCGGGACAGTCACCATTGCAAACAGCGAAAACAGCAGCGACACCGCTGCCATCCCGGTCAGCGTCGCCACGCCCAAAGCAACGCTGCAGCCCCTGCTTGAGCTGCTGGCGCAGCGCATCCCGCTCCTGCAGAAACTGTTCCACCGCCTGCGGTAACGCTACGAGCCAAATCCAAAGCCCCTGACCACGGGGAGGCTGGCCGCCTTCCAGGCGACGATGCCGCCCGCCATGTTGTACAATGTGCCGTCAAATCCTTCGTCGATGAGCATGTTCCCGGCGATGCAGGAACGGTTGGCGCTCCGGCAGTACAGGATGACCTCGTTGCCCTCGAAGGCGAGACGGAAGAGATTGCGGAGAAGCGGTATCTCGAGCAGCTGCAACGGGTACAATATCGGCTTGTCGTACCAGTGCGGGGTGGCGATGCGCTCGTTGAACCATTCGGGGAAGGTGCGGACGTCGACGACGACCTCGCGGCCGTCGCTCTCGTTCTGCAGCATCTCCCAGGTCTCATGAACCGATATGTTGATGAGGCCGTCGATGGCAGCAGCGCGGGGCTGCCCGTCCGGCCCGGCGGGCATTACACCGCCATCGGCGAACAGGGGAACCGATGCCAGCAGGAGCACGGCGGTTACCGCCACCGCTGTCTTTTCCATATATATCCATCCTGCATGTTTTTATAAGCGTTGCCGCACCGCGGTCATACTTCAGATGGGCCGCAAAACATTTTTATGTGAGCCGCTTTACGATGTCTATGTTTTGTCCTGACTGCGGTGCGCTGCTGTACCCCGACGGTGACATGATGGTCTGCCGCCGGTGCGAGTACCGGGAAAAAAAGACGGGTGACCGATGCATCGTCGCCGACCGGGAGGAACAGGAACTGACGGTTATCGACAGCGAGGAAGACCTCGAGGTGCTGCCGAAGACGCAGGTGACCTGCCCCGAATGCGGCCACAACGAGGCCTACTGGGTGCTCCGGCAGACCCGGGCGGCCGACGAGCCCGAGACGCGCATCTACACCTGCACCGGGTGCGGCTACAAGTGGCGTGAATACTGACCGGACAGCGAGCCGGCTGCCTTTCCATCGTGATGGTAGAGAAAAAAGAGGGAGGAGGCCGGCCGTTCAGCCGTTGTTGACCGGCTGATACGGGTTGAAGGCCGGGTCGCCGTAGATTGCGTATTGCAGGTAGGTGTTGTATTTCTTGGGGAGCACCCGGCTGCCGCGGCTGTCGGGCTTCAGGATGCCCGTGTCGCCCTGGTACGTGGGGCTGGCTTCGCCCTCCAGCGGTGGCACCCAGAGGAACGTCGCGTTGGCATCCTTGGGCAGGTAGTCGTTGCGGGCGTTCCGTAACGCCATGCCTATCGTGGTGTCGTTCTGCGCCATGTCATGGAACATCTGCTCGTGCATCAGCATCCCGAAGTTCAAACGGGGATACTCGCCGTTGACGAGCAGGTCATACCAGGCCTTCACGTAGGCGGTTATACCGAGGCTGTGAATAAACGGGCGTGGCTTGAGATATCCGGCGACATTGGTGAACGTGGTCGACGCCAGCAGCGAGTTGACGCCGGCGTGGATGTATGCCTGCCCGATGTTGTTGGGGATATACATGCCGTCTATCTTGCCGTTCACGCAGCTCTCGATCATCATGGTCGACGGGCCGAGCTCCATGTCTTCGACGCCGCGCGGGCTATAGGTGCCGAGCGCGGCCATCGGCGTCGCGAACATCGAAATCCGGGTCAGGAAGCCCATGATGAGCGGGCCGAAGAAGTAGCCGATGCCCAGGCCCCACATGACCACGTCGCCGAACTCGTAGAGGTGCATGCTGCCGTGCCCGTTTTCGTAGATGATGTTGCTCTCGGGCTGCAGCTCGCCGCCGACGACGACGTCCTCGCCGCTGACCATTTTTATCTCGAACTTGGGGAACAGCAGCATGTTGAGCAGGCCGCTGCGCTTTATCTTCTGCAGCGCCTCATCGCTGAATCCCTTGCGCTGCGAGAACGTGAAATAGGTGCGCTCGACCTCGTAGCCGCCGTCTTCGATGCTGGCCGCGACTGCATCGCCGGCGAACCGCGTTGCCCCGGATGGAAACTTCATGGGGTCGCCCGCGGCGCCGCCGAGAATCGGGGCCAGCAGGTTTTTGACCTGTTCGATGACCGGAACCTTCTGGAAGTCGGTACCGGTGCCGGACTGGACGGTGGCGCTGTTCTTCCAGTCGCCCATGCCCTGGACGATGTCGTCGTAGAAGACGGTCCGGCAGACCAGGGCCGAGGCGTCCTGGACGTCCCAGCCGGTGATGCGGCCGACGACGTTTTCCTGCCGTGGCCAGTAGCTATAGGTGTCGTTCTTTGGGTCATCGGGGTCGGGGTCGATGTTGCCGTAGGGAACGTCGCTGGGAGTGCCGTAGCCGAAGTAGTAGATGCCCATGGGGTCGTCCGTCGGGGTGTCCGGGTTGTCGTGGATGTACTGGGGCAGCATGGTGGTGCCGCCGACGAGCGCGATGTTGATGGGATTGTCGCTGTAATGCTGCCAGAGCGCCCTGGTGTCGTCGCCGGAGATGTTTGAGATGTTGCCGAGCAGCATGTTGAGCTCCTCGTGCCGGTCCATGAGCTGTTCGTTGAGCGGCCCCGTCAGATCCGGGTTTTTCCGCGGGACGTAGAAGCCGGGGCAGGTGTCGCCGTTGACCGTGACGTTGTCGGTGGCGGCGAAGGCGAAGTCCCGTTCAGCCCAGATGGCACCCTGCCGGTAGGCGGTCAGGTAGGGCGCGACGGCCGAGAGCTTGGGCATCGTGGATATATAGGGGTCGCTGAGCTGTTCGACGGTGACGTGGAGCTCGTAGTCGCCCTGTTTCTGGGCCAGCCAGGTGCCCATCAGCGACAGGTCGTAGGTGACGCCGCCGCGGTCGTACAGGACGGTTTCATAGTGCAGCTTATCCGTGGTGATGTCGCCGCTTCCGTCTCGCTCCGGTATGCCGGCCATGGTGTTTATCTGCACCAGCTCGTAGCCCTGCTGCGCGGCCGGCAGGTCTTCGAGGCGCGGCCCACCGGAAATGGTGATGTGGTCGCCCATCTCCGCGACGTTCTCGGAGTCGAGGTTGATGAGGTCGAGTTTCACCCGGGCGTATTTGTAGCCTTCTGGGATGGTGAAGTTGTGGTAGACGGGGGACAGGAACCCCTGCGCCGTGGACGTCAATGTCGACGGGAGAATGGCAACCGAGCTCAGGGTGCCGCTGAAATCAAACGAGGTGGTGTTCAATACCTCCGGGGGATAGGCGTCCCGGGGATTGGTGATGGACAGGTAATCCACGGAGCCAAACATGTCCTTGACCAGTTCGACGAGGAAGTTGGTGATATCCTGGTCGTTGGTGAAACGCCAGGTGCGCTCGTGTCCCTCCAGGTCGCCGCACAGGAAGGTGTATTTGACGCCGAGGTCGTCGAGCAGGTCGCGGACGTCGTCGGTTTTGTCGGTCACGATGACCGGGATGTTGAGGTAGGATGCGATGGGCGTCGCGGCGACGCCGAGGCTGTAGCCCCGTTCGCTGTCCTCCACGAGCACCACGCCGTCGCTTTTCTCCCATATCTCGGGCACCAGGTCGAGGGACACGTTTTCCGGCGTACCGTCGGCGATGGCGATTTCGCCGGAGTAGGCGTACTGGCTGTCGAACCGCATGACGGGTTTCGACGGGTTGCTGAAGTTTTTGACCAGCAGCGGCGCCACCATGCTCTCGTGACCCTCGTAAAAGAGCGCGATGGGGGTGCCGATGAGCGCGTAGAGGGGCGTATGCTCGGCGGCCACGACGGGCGTGGCTCCCTGGTTTCGTTCCACGTCTATGTCGTCGATGTCGTCCATGTCGAAGCCTTTGACCTCTTTGACGCCAGCGTTGTCCACGCACCCGCTGAAGGCAGCGCCAATCATGATGGTGATAGCAAAAACGACCAAAACTTTCATCTCTTTTCTGTTCATGGGCATCACGGTGTATTACCATATATGCTACTTCTCTATAATAATTTCGGGTGGCCGGCAGGGGAAACATTGATTACCGTCATGGTATTCCCCGTCCATGCAGCAAAAAGGACCAGAATCAGATAGCAAACTGGCCGGCAACCTGGAGCAGATACGGCATACGCTGGCGGTCATCAGCGGCAAGGGCGGCGTCGGCAAGAGCACCGTGGC
>CAZQNC010000009.1:0-24502 GCA_964594625.1 uncultured Thermoplasmatales archaeon
C
Source organism: uncultured Thermoplasmatales archaeon (assembly GCA_964594625.1). Lineage (GTDB taxonomy): Archaea > Thermoplasmatota > E2 > UBA202 > DSCA01 > CAZESS01. The sequence continues at coordinate 2 of CAZQNC010000009.1, forward strand.
CGGCAGAGCCGCAACACCATGGGCGTCACCCTCATGAACCTCGAGGAGGACGACGGCGTGGTCGCGGTCACCAAGGTGTAACCGGCACGCCCGGTGCGTTGTCTCTTTCCATATGAAAACGTTTATAGCAGCCCGGGTGCTTCCCCGGCATGCAGGAGCTCGCAGCCGGCATGCTTTCCGTCCGGCGCTCCCGGTTCTACGCGCATCTCTACCAGGTGAATGCGTCGGATGACCTGGCATCGCTCATGGACGGCCACCGCGCCGCCTATAAAAAAGCCTGTCATCACTGCCACGCCGTCCGAACCCGTGACAGCAGCACTGAATCCATAGAGGAGACGTGGAACGACGACGGGGAAGTCGGACGGCCCGGCCGGGTGCTCCTCGACCTCCTCCGCCGGTATGAGCTCTGTCATCACGTGCTGGTCGTCTCCCGCATCTACGGCGGCGTCAAGCTCGGCGTCGGCGGCGTTGCCCGGGCTTTCCGGCGGGCCGGGGAGGGAGCCATCCGGCATCATCTCGACGGATAGGAACCGGGATGCATGAGCACCTTCTGCAGGCAACAACTTTCTTATAGCCAGCCGTTCATATCGAGTCATGAAGGTCGACCTGCCCTATGGAAAGGACACGCTGGAGGCGGACATCCCCGACGGCACCCCCGTCGACGTGGTATACCCCAACGTGCTGGAGCCGGAGCACTCGCCCGAGGAATACGTCAGGCATGCGCTCTCGTATCCAATGGGCACGCAGTCCCTGTCGCAGCTGGCCGAACCCGGGATGAGCGTGGCCGTCGCCGTGGACGACAACACCCGTCCCTGCCCCACCGGGGAGATGCTGCCGCACGTCGTCGCGGAGCTCACCGGCCAGGGCGTCAGCACGGACGACATCACGATTATCTTCGCCACGGGCACCCATCGCCCCGTCAAACACGGGGAGGCGGAGGAGCTGCTCGGCGCCGACCTCGCGAACGAGCTCACCTATCTCAGCAACCGCTGCAAGGAGGACAGTTTCTCCCTCGTTGGAACCACCTCCCGGGACACCGACGTCCACGTCAACGACGCCTTTCTCGAGGCAGATCTCCAGATACTGCTTGGCGACGTCGAAATACATTACTTCGCGGGCTACGGCGGCGGCCGGAAGAGCATCCTCCCCGGCATGTGCAGCTACCAGACCATCCAGGACAACTACACCACCAACTTTTTCGATGTCAACGCTCGTCCCGGCAAGCTCGACGGCAACCCCATGTACGAGAACATGACCGAGGCCGCCCGGCTCACCCAGCCCGACTTCTGCCTCAACGTGGTGCAGAACGCCCGTCATCAACTGGTCGGCGCCTACGCGGGCGACTTCGACCTCGTTTTGCGGAAAGGAGCGGCGCTCGTCGACCGCATGTTCAAGGTTGAGGTATCCGGGCAGGCGGACGTGGTGGTCACCGCCGCCGACGGCGCACCACATGACGTCAACCTCTACCAGGCGTACAAGGCCATCCACCTGGCGCTCAACGTGGTCAAGCCCGGCGGCGCCATCGTGCTGGCCGCGCAATGCGGCGACGGTCACGGCTCGCAGCCCTACCATGACTGGATGAAACGGTACGACACTAAGGAGGAGATGCAGCAGGAGCTCATCCAGGAGTTCGTCCCCGGCGGTCACAAGGCCTACTACCATGTCAAGGCGCTGGAACAGGCCGATTTTTACATCGTTTCCGACATGGACAACGAGATGCTCCGGGATGTCTTCCGCATGCAGGTCTACGACGACATAAACGAGGCCATCGAGCAGGCGCTGGCCGACCAGGGCAGCGACGCTTCAGTGCTGGCCATTCCCCGGGGCACGACAACGCTGCCCGTCTAGTCCCACCGGCGCAATCGTCACGATATATAGCCTCCACGTAAACGACTTTTGTTAAACCCGGTTTTAAACAAAGGTTTAAATGGGGTGCCTCATTGTCTGCATGGAGGCATATGACGCACCGGAAACAGGCGCTCGTGGTGGACGATGACGTAGAGATCCAGCGTCTCATCAAAACATATCTCCCGGACTACTTCACGGTTCATACGGCGTACGTGGGCGAGGAGGGCGTGGAATTGTACAGGATGCTGATGGAGCAGGGACGGCGACCCGACGTGGTGGTCATGGACCTCAACCTCTCCGGGACCAAAAACGAGGCGGCCATGATGCGGCAGATGAACGGCGACGAGATGGACGGCGTCCAGACAGCTGAAGAAATACTGCAGCTGGACCCGGATGCGAATATCGTCGGGTTCACGGCCTTCGCGGACATGGAATGGGGAGAACGGCTGAAGAAAACGGGCGCCACGCAGGTTTTCTCGAGAGACATCGGATTCGATACCTTCTCCAAGAAAATTCAGCAGATCGTCGCATAGCCCGATGGACAGCCCCGCCGTTTTACGGCGCAAAACCGCTCGTCCACTCGGGCCGCGCTGGCGGCTGCTCCAGCATCTCCAGCCAGCCCTCGTCGGTCAGCCGTTCAGCGACGGGCTGCTTGAACTCGTAGTAGCTATACACTGGCCCGGCGCCGGCCATTATCGTGCCGTCTGGCAGCATATATGCCGCGATGACAACGTCCGCGTAGCCCACCGCTTCCTCGAGACACTGCCCGGTGTTGCCGTCGGTGTGCACGTCGGCCACCATGGGGAGCCGCCGCCCTCGTTCGTTGACGCCGTCCACCGTCCGGTTGAGCGAGCGGACAAACGAGCCCAGGAATTGTTTATCCGCGCTGTCGAACGGCGTGCCCTCCAGCTCCTTTTTCGCCAGCGTGAACAGCCGGCCGAGCATGCCGTGCAGGGCGTCAAGACGCGTCTCGCCCTCGCCGTCGAGCAGGCCGAAGCCGTCGAGGCCCTGCCGGGTCATGTTCACCAGGGACTGCAAGCGCGCGTAGAGCCGCGGGGCGGGCTCCACGTAGCCCTCCGCCGACGGCATCCCCGTCGTAACGAAGGTGTTGCTCTGCTTCGCGTACAGGATGGTGTCATGCCGGAGCTGCGTCCAGGAGGCAAGGGCAGCGTTGAGCTGCTTGTCCTGCCAGGCCCGGGTTTGCATAAAGGATGGGTAGCCGTCGCCGTATTCCTGCAGCAGTGGCTGCAATGCGTACAGCCAGCTCCAGTACAGGTTGCGGTTCCACTCCGAGACGTTGAAACCGTCGAACGTATCGCGGAGCATCATAAGCTGCCCGTCGTAGCTCGCATTAGCGCCCGCATACGCTGTGTCGCCGCCGTCGCGCAGGATGCTTTCCGCCCGCTGCGAGCCCAGCACGGCCATGACGTCCAATCCGCGGGGAAAACACCGCGCCGGCCCGGCCATCGTCATCTCCACGGTGAACGGCCACGTGCTCTCGTTGCCGTCCAGGCTGCCGGTGTACATGCCCACCTCCGGGGAGACCAGCTGCTGGAACATGTAGCTGTCCGGCACAAACCGCTGCCCCATGAAACGGAGGCCGGCGGTCTTCGCCAGCGCCCCGTCGAGCTTTTCCCGGGTGAACGGCGGCGCCACGCTGCAGTGGCCGGTGCCCCCGTAGATGCGCGGGCCGGGCAGCTGCGCCAGATGTCCCTTGAGCTGCCGTATCATGGAGGCATTGGCCAGCATCGACGCGTTGAAGCTGCTGCCATAGGTCTCGTTGAGACAGCGCATGTAGTCATATGGCGTCAGGTCGTCGGCGGTTCCCACGAAAAACGAGGTGACGGCGTAGACGCGCTGCCAGACGTCCCAGCCCGTCCCGTCGCCCACCTCGACCTGCGGCAACCCGGTGGCGACGAGGGCTGCCTGCACCGTGGCAACCGTCGCGTCACGCTCGGATACCAGATACGGCTGGGCTGGACCATACGGGGTGCCGCCCCTGAGCAAAAACGCCATCCGGCCGTACCACATCAGCGCCCGGAAGTATCGCTCCAGCGTCTCCGAGGCGGTGTAATGCCCCCGGGGGACATACTGCGAGTAGTCCTCCTCGTAGCCGAAGATGGCGCTCCGGTGGTATCCGTCATGGGCGGCGATGCTGCCCAGCTCCGCGGTGACCATGTCCGCCACGGATGACGGCACCCTGCCCGCGTCCAGCAGCCGGGCGGCGACGGTGAAAAAGGCCAGGTTGCGCCGGGCCGCCTCCTTGAGCGTGGCGTTGCCGAACGCCTGATACTGCGAGGCAGCCCGCTCGGCCATCGCCAGGCTGAGCGCGGTGACGTTTTCGTAGAACACCTCTTCCTCTATCTCTTTGAGCAGCTGGCCGAACTGCACATGGTACAGGTGGAGCAGCGTGTCGCTGGTGACGAAGATGGGCAGCCCGGCCTGCTGCACCTGGCGGTAGGGCAGGCTGATGTCGCTGACGGCGCCGCCGTCCACGACCACGAAGCCGTTATGCTGCAGCATCTCCAGCTGCCCGTCGGACAGCCCGAACGCCTCGCTGACCTGCTCGAGGTTTTCGACGTCGTCGAGGTCGAGCGGCAGCGCATAGGATGGAGCGGAGGCGTTGATAACCTCGCCGCGCTGGCTGTACCTGCCGGCAATGGCGGTCTGCGGGTCGCTCTCCGCCGAGGCGGCCACGGAGGGGATGCTGATAACCTGTACGTCGCGCTCCGCGGTCAGACAGCCGCTCAAAGCGCTTGCTACAAAAACCGCGACGACGAGCAGGGACACATATCGTTTCATGTCTCTCATCTCCATCTGGTAACCCGGCGGGGGTATAAATGGCTACGGAGATTGTTCACCGTCCGGCGAATCACCGCGTGAAATGCTCCCGGGACATGATGGCATCCAGGGGCTTCCGCTTCTTCTCTCCCGGCGTGTCAGCGGGATACCCGAGCGGCATCAGGGCCACCACCTGGCAGTCCCCGGGGACGTCGAGCGCCTCCCTGGCGGCATCCTGGTAAAAGGCGCCGATCCAGCAGGTGCCCAGGCCGTGAGCAGCGGCGGCCAGCGCGATGTGTTCCATGGCGATGGCCACGTCGACATGCGCGGCCGGCACGCCGCAGCTCATCACGTAGCCGGTCTCCGTCGCGATACCGGCGATGACCACCGGCGCCTCGCCGACGAACCGCTGTCCCTTGGCGGCCTGCTGCAGCTCCCGCCTGGTGTTTTCATCGGTGACCACGACGAACTTCCATTCCTGCCGGTTTTTCGCCGACGGGGCCAGCCGCGCCGCCTCGAGCACCTGCTGCAGGGTCTCCTCCGGTACGTCTTTGTCCCGGTAGCTTCGCAAGGAGTGCCGCCGGCGGATGGCTTCCATGAGGTCCATGTCTCCATATTCCCCGGGGCTTTTTATGTCCATCGCTATATTTTTAAAGCAACGGCTCATTTATCACCATGTTCAGGGTAACGATAAAAAGCGATTTTCTCCGGACCGTGGTCGACGCCACCGCCATCCTGGTGGACGAGGTCAAGCTGCATTTTACGCCCGACGAGATGTACGCCCGCGCCGTGGACCCCGCCCATGTCGGCATGATAGACTTCAAGCTCAAAAAAGACGCCTTCGAGGAATACGACGTCGAAGAGGAGGTCGAGGTGGCCGTGGACCTGGAAAAGGTGAAGGGCATGCTCAAGCTTCCTGCCACGGAGGACGTCATCTGCCTGGAGCAGCAGGAGGAAGGCCGCCTCATCGTCAAAATCGGCAATCTCACCCGGCACATGACGCTGCTGGACACCGCCGAGATGAGCGACGCCAAAATCCCGAGCCTCGACCTTGACACCGAGGTCGTGGTCAACGCCGACGAGGTCTACCGCGGCGTCCGGGCTTCAGAGGCCGTCTCCGACCACATCGCCCTGTCCGCCTCTCCCGACGGGTTTGAGCTGTCGGCCGAAGGCGACACGGACACCGTCAATCTCGCCATCCCGAAAACCCAGCTGGTATCGCTGGAATGCGAGGAGCAGGTACGCAGCCTGTTTTCCCTGGACTATTTCAGCGACATGATAAAATCGGCGAAAAGCGACCAGATTACCTTCCGGCTGGGCACCGACTACCCGGTCAAGATGGCGTTTAAGATAGCCGACGGCGACGGCGACATATCCTACCTGCTCGCCCCCCGGATAGAGTCAGAGTAGCGTTCCCTCGACGGCCCCGGCCCTAAAGCTATTTTAACCACCGGGCAATACATGCAACGCCACGATGATGAAGAACGCCAGCCGACGATGACGAAAAGATGGGCGGACTGAGTGGCTACTCTTTTATAATCCTCTCGTGTTGTCTCCCCATATGGCATACGACACCATCTACAGCTCCGGTGCAGACCTCGACGACGACGTCATAGCGCAGCTCCGCTCACTCATGCCCGACGGCGTGTCAACCCGGGAGGCCGACCGCGTGGTCTACGGCAAAGACTACTGGCCGATATCATTGCGCTGGCTGCTCGACGGCCGGCTGCCGGCGCTCCCCGACGCCGTGGTGTGGCCGGAAAACGCCGGGCAGATAGCGAAGGTTATGCGGCTGGCCAACGAGCATGGCTTCCCGGTGGTGCCCTACGGCGAGGGCTCCGGGGTCGTCGGCGGCGCCATACCCGTCCAGGGTGGCGTGATGCTCGACATGCGGCGGATGCACGACGTCGTGTCCATCGACGACCGGGGATTGATGGCCACGGTGCAGACCGGCATCAACGGTATGACCCTGGAACGGGAGCTCAACCGCGCCGGGTACACCCTGGGGCACATCCCCCAGTCATTGTACTGCTCGAGCCTGGGCGGCTGGCTGGCCTGCCGGGCCGCCGGCCAGTTCTCCACCAAGTACGGCAAGATAGAGGACATGCTCGTCGCTCTGGAAGCGGTGCTCCCCGACGGCACCGTCATCCGCTCCCGCCCGGTGCCCCGCACGTCGACGGGCCCACGGGTCGAGCGGCTCATGCTGGGCAGCGAGGGCACCCTGGGCGTCGTCACCGAGGCGATGCTCAAGATATGGCCGTACCCCGAGCGCCGCGCCCTGCACGCCTATACCTTCGACGACATCGAGGACGCGCTGGAGGCAACCAGGCATATCATGCGGAAAAACGTCTACCCGGCGGTCATGCGCATCTACGACGAACATGAGACGCTGCGCCACTTCGACGTCAAGCACCGGTGCATGCTCATCCTGGTCATGGAGGGCGACCCCGAGCTCGTCGAGCTCGAAGAAGACATCTCGGCCCGGATGTGCACACGTTTCAACGGCCATGACATGGGCGAGGCGCCGGCCGAACGCTGGCTGGAGACACGCTTCAAGGTCAAGGAGTCTTCGGAGTTCACCCCGCGCGGCTTCATCTTCGACACCGTCGAGATATCCGTGGGATGGCGCCGGGCATTGCAGACCTACAGGGCTATCATCAGGACCATGCAGGCCGTCACGGGCGTGGTCGTCGCTTCCGGGCATGCCTCGCATTTCTATCCCCAGGGCGTCTGCTTCTATTTCACGTTCGGCGGACTGCCGCGCAAGCGTACGCCCTACGAGTTCTACCGTACCGTGTGGGACGCCATCATGGCATCCTGCCTCGAGCACGGCGGCTCCATCAGCCATCATCACGGCATCGGCCTCATCCGGCAGAAATGGCTCGCGGACGAGCTCGACGGCCGCCTGCACATGCTCCAGCATATCAAGCAGGCGCTGGACCCCAACCATGTCATGAACCCGGGTAAGATGTCGAACAGAAAGGAGGGCGACCATGGCTAGCATGCGGAAAAAATACGGCTGGGTCCTCGACGCCATGTCCAACGCCAGCATGGCCACCAGGGCCGTCGCGCTGAAGCAGTTTCTGCGGGGCAAAAAGCAGTATCTGCCCAAAACGGACAGCCATGCAGACCTCGACGCGGTTATCAAATGCGCGCTCTGCCCCAACATGTGCAAGTTCGACTGCCCCGTCCTCGCGGCGGCACAGAACGACGCCACCTCGCCGTCCGGCAAGGCCCGCCTTGCCTACTTCCTGGAAACCGGCCGCATTGACTCCAGCGACGCAGTCGACCTGATATACGCCTGCTGCAACTGCGACGCCTGCCGGGAATGGTGCCCCTTCGATTTCTCCGCCGGGGATATTCTCCGCGGGGTGCGCGCCGACCTCGTCGGCCAGAAGCAAATGCCACCCGAGGCCGCGGAGCTGCAGCAGCACCTGCAGGAGCACCATGTGCTGCATGACCGGGCAATGCAGCCCGACGCCGCGCGGCAGGCCGACGTCCTCTACTTCATGGGATGCGAGGTCGCCTCCGCCCACCCCGAGATAGCGAATGCCATGACGGTGCTGCTCGACGGCGAACCCTACGCGATGCTGCCCGAGGAATGGTGCTGCGGCGCTCCCCTCTACAGCCTCGGGTTTGACGACACCTTCGAGGAGTTCGCCCGGCACAACGCTGCTGCCATCGAGGAGAGCGGCTGCAGCACTCTGGTTTGCAGCTGCCCGACCTGCACCTACATGTACCGGGAGATATACCCCTCGATCGGCGTCGACCTGCCGGCGGAGGTACAGCACAGCACCGAGTACCTGCACGAGCGCGTCGAGACGGGAGCGCTCCAGCTCGCCTCGCTTGGCACCTCGTGCGTCTACCACGACCCCTGCACGCTGGCCCGCTCGCTCGACGTCACCGACGCGCCCCGGGAGCTGCTCCGCCACATCGGCGTGGACATCACCGAGGCATACTATGCCGGAAAAAACACGGGGTGCTGCGGCCGCGGCGGCTCACTGGGCACCACCCACCCCGACCTTGCCTCCGCCATCACCAGGCGGCGCATCGACGAGCTGCAAAGGGCCAGCCAGACCATCGTGACGGCCTGCCCCACCTGCAACACCGCCTTCACATCAGCGGGCGCAGACGTCACAGACGTCACCGAGCTCCTCCGGGAGGCACGGGAGCGCGCATGAGCGACCGGTCCCTCCAGCGAAAGACAGCCCGAACGCTTCGCCGCATCAGCCCCGACATCAAAGCCGCGGTCGACAGCGGCATCGTCCATCTCGACGGCCGGGTTGCATCGCATGACGAGTACGTCGAGCTCGGCCGGGCTGCAGGTTGTATCAAAGGGGTGAGGGGCGTGGTCAACGACCTCGACTATCCCGGAAAGCCGGAACCACGTGAGCAGGAGGGAACCGGCGAGACCATCGCCACGGCAGATGTCGTCATCGTCGGCGGCGGGGTCACCGGCTGCATGATCGCCCGGGAACTCTCCCGCTACGACCTCGACGTCATCCTGGTCGAAAAGGAGCCAGACGTGGCCTGCGGGACCACCAAGGCCAACAACGCCATGGTCCACACCGGCATCGGCGAAAAAAGGGGAACCCTCAAACAGCGGCTCTGCGTAGAGGGCCACCGCCTGTATCCCCGGCTCTGCCAGGAGCTCGACGTCCCCTACCGCCGGTGCGGCATGTGGATCGTGCTCACCCCGGAATCATTCACAGGCTTATCCATCCCAAACTGGCTTGCCATCCCGCTCGGCAGGCGCCTGGTCCCCTGGATACTGCTGCGCCGGGCAAAAAAACTCGGATTGCCCATGGAACAGGTGAGCCCGGGAGAGGTAAAAAAAAGGGAGCCCCATATCACCGACGACGTCATCGCCGCCGTCCACTCGCCGACCTACGGCGTCACCTGTCCCTACCGGCTGACCATCGCCCTGGCGGAAAACGCGGTTGACAACGGCGTGGAGCTCATGCTCAACACGGCGGTGACCGACATCGAAACCTCCGATGGACATGTCTCCGCCGTGGCCACCACCAGCGGGCGCATCGAGACATCCTGGGTCATAAACGCTGCCGGGCTCTACGCCGACCGCGTCGCTGAGATGGCCGACGCCCGCGAGTACACCATCCATCCCAAGCGGGGTGCCATCGCCCTGTTCGACAGCCGTCACAACGGCGCCGTCAGCCACTGCATGAGCCTGCTGCGGTTCCCCCGCACCGAGCACTACAAGGGCGGCGGGGTCATGGTCACCGCCGACGGCAACGTCCAGTGGGGGCCAACCATGACGGAGACGCCGGAGCGGGACGACACCGCCGTCACCAGCGACGACCTCGAAACCATCCTTGAGACATATCAGCCGTTGCTCCCCGATTTTCCCACCCGTGACGTCATCGCCTACTTCGCAGGACTCCGGGCCTGCACGTTCACCGAGGACTTCATCATCCGCTCCGCCGACCACGTCAAAGGCTTCCTCCACGTGGCCGGCATCCAGTCCCCGGGGCTGGCAGCCGCCCCCGCCGTCGCAGCCCGGACCATCACCATCCTCCGAAAGAAAGGGCTCCCCCTCACCGAGAAGCCCGCCTTCACCCCCCGCCGTCGCAGCCCCCCCACGTTCCGGGGATGCAGCCACGAGGAACGAGAGCGACGCATCCAGCGGGACGAGCGCCACGGCCACGTGGTCTGCCGCTGCGAACACGTCACCGAGGGAGACATCGTCGCGGCATTGCATCGACCCGTTCCCGCTCGCACGGTCGACGCGGTCAAGCGGCGAACCCGCGCCGGCATGGGACGATGCCAGGGGGGCTTCTGCTTGCCCCGGGTAGCCCGCATCATCGCCCGGGAGCTCGACGTTCCGCTGGAGGAGGTACAGAAAAACGGGGACGGCTCACCGCTCTTCGCCGGGCCGGCGAAAAGCCTGCTGGAGGAGGACCATGCAGACTGACGTCGCGGTCATCGGGGCCGGCCCCGCCGGGCTGGCGGCAGCCCTCGAAGCAGCCGAGCATACCGACGACGTCGTGCTCCTCGAACGAGACGGCGAGCTCGGCGGCATCCTGCCCCAGTGCATCCACCACGGCTTCGGCACCTTCGTCTTCGGCGACATGCTGACCGGGCCGGAATACGCGCAAGCGTATGTCGACCGCGTCACAGCATCAGACGTTACCGTAATGACAGACACCATGGTACTCGACCTGGCAGCCGACAGAACCATCACCGCGGTCAACCCCCGCCGGGGCGTGTTCGCTCTGGAGGCGCAGGCCGTCGTGCTGGCCATGGGCTGCCGGGAGCGCACCCGCAACCAGATACGGCTGCCCGGTCCACGCCCTGCAGGCATCTACACCGCCGGCACGGCCCAGCATCTCATCAACATCGAGGGCGTCATGCCCGGCAGCAGCGCCGTCATCCTCGGCTCCGGCGACGTCGGCCTCATCATGGCCCGCCGTCTCACCTGGGAGGGCGCCGCCGTCGAAGGCGTCTACGAGATCATGCCTCATCCCGGCGGCCTGACCCGCAACGTGGTGCAGTGCCTCCACGACCACGACATCCCCCTGCACCTCGGATACACGGTGACAGACGTCACGGGCAGCAGGCGGGTGGAAGCAGTCACCGTCGCCCAGGTCGACGGCGACATGCAGCCCTTACCAGGGACAGAACGGGAGATACCCTGCGACACGCTCATCCTGGCCGTCGGCCTCATCCCGGAAAACGAGCTCTCACGCGAGGCAGACATCACCCTCGACGCAGCTACGGGGGGCCCGACCGTCGACGAGCACATGGAAACGTCGCAGGAGGGCATATTCGCCTGCGGCAACGTCGTCCACGTCCACGACGTCGTCGACGACGTCACCATTGCCTCCCAGACCGCCGGACGATGCGCCGCCCGGGCCGCCACCGGTGACCTGCAGCGCGGACAGATGGCACAGGTAGCGCCCGGCCATAACGTCAGCTACGTCGTCCCCCAGCACGTCAGCGCCGCCGACCACGACGTCCGGTTCTACCTCCGGGTACGGGAGGAGCAGCGCAACGCCGTCATAGCAGTTACCGGGGACGGCGACACGCTGCACGAAGAACGGCAGCGCATCGTCCGACCGCCCGAGATGGTCACCCTGACGGTGCCCGCCGAACGGCTCAAAGGAAAAAAACACATTGAGATAGAGGTGCACAATGGATAACATCATCTGTATCGAATGCCCCCTGGGCTGCGACATGACCGTCGAGCAGCACGGCGACGAACTCATCGTCACGGGTAACACCTGTCCCCGCGGCGAACAGTACACCCGGCAGGAGGCCACCGACCCCCGACGGGTGCTCACTACCACCGTGTTCATCGACGGCGCCACACATCCCATGCTGCCCGTGAAAAGCATCCAGCCACTGCCCAAAGACCGCCTCGATGCATGCCTCCGCACGCTCGCTTCGGTCCGAGTAACGGCGCCGGTGGCATGCGGCGATGTCGTATGCAGCGACATCTGCGGCACCGGGGTCGACATCGCGGCCACCCGGACGATGGAGGCAGTATGAAACACGTGATGGCCATCGACGCCGGCACCACGGGCATCCGCGCCATCATCTTCAACGAGGACAGCCAGATGGTGGCCCATGCCTACGAAGCCATCGAGCTGCAGCAGCCCCGCCCGGGCTGGAGCGAACAGGACCCCCGGGAGGTCTGGCGGAAATGCCGGCAGGTCATGCACACGGCCCTGACGGAGAGCACCCTCCGGGCAAAAGACATCGAAGCCGTCGGGGTGGCCACGCTGCGCTCCACCAATCTGCTATGGCGTGACGACGGCACGCCGCTCTCCAACGCCGTCACCTGGCATGACACCCGCACCGCCGGGCTGTGCCAAAAGATGGACCACCGGGCAACGATACGGGTCGCCCGCGGCCTCGGCCACACGGCCAGAGCCCTTTCCTCCATATGGCCGGGATTGCGGCGCGGTCGCACCGCCGGGCGGCTCATCACCGCCTCACATCTCTCGTTTACGCCAGCATCCGCCCTGGCTCACACGGCATGGCTGCTGGACAACGTGGACGACGCCCGCCGTCTCGTCTCGCGGGGCGGGTTGCGGTGCGGCACCATGGACACCTGGCTGCTCTGGAATCTCACCGGCGGGGAGACATATGCAACCGATACGTCCAATGCGAGTGCCACCGGCATGTACGACCCCTACTCGATGGCATGGAGCTCGCTGTTCCTGGACGCCTTTGGCATCCCGGAACAGGTGCTGCCTGAGGTCCGGGACACAGCCGGCATGTACGGCTATCTTGACCAGGATATCCTGGGACGGGAGATACCCATCACGGGCGTGGTCGCCGACCAGCAGGGCGCCCTGTTCGGCGAGACATGCTTTGAGCCGGGAGAGGTCAAATGCACAAGCGGCACGGGAACATTCATCGACATGAACGTCGGCGACCGGCCGTCTGCATCGCTGCACCGGCTGGTACCCATGGTCGCCTGGAGCATCGACGGCCGGGCCACCTACATGCTGGAGGGCATGATAAACACCACCGGGGCGGCGGTGCAGTGGCTCAGGGACAACCTCGGGGTCATCGACCACGTCGACCAGTCCTGCGACATGGCACAGTGCATAGACGACGCCGGCGACATCTACTTCGTCCCCGCCTTCACCGGCCTCTCGTCACCCTACTGGGACCCCCACGCCTGCGGCGTCGTGGTCGGACTGCATCGCACGACGACCCGGGAGCACATCGTCCGGGCCGTCCTCGAAGGCATCGTCTACCGCTGCCGGGACATCATGCTGTCCATGGAACGGGATGCCGGCCTGCCCGTGCGCTCCATCACCGCGGACGGCGGCGCCTCAAAAAACGATTTCCTCCTCCAGTTCATGGCCGACATGCTCGACGTCCAGGTTGAACGGCCGGCCATGCTGGACGGCACCGCGCTCGGCGCCGCATACCTGGCAGGCCTGGCAGCCGACGTCTGGCAGTCGAAGGATGAGCTCAGGCAGCGCCGCCGGGTCGAGCAGACGTTTGAGCCCGCGATGCCGTCAGAAAAACGGGAGCGTCTCTACGCAGGATGGCGCCGCGCCGTCGAAAAATCGTTCCGGTGGCGTCACTCGGCGTAGATGGCCGGGCGGCCGGGCATCGCGTGGCGTTTCTTGTCGCCCGGGTCGGGCGCCGATTCGTCGTCCGCCTCGCGGACGTGCACCGTGGCGTCGAGCTCCGTCTCAAAAAAGGCGCGGGCGCCGTCGAGATATGCCATCTCGTCTATCTGTTCATATGTGGCGCCCCGCTGGACCTCCCCGATGACCTTTTTGGCGAATGCCGGCACCTCGCTGCCATGCCGCTTTATCATGGGGTCCTCCATCACCCGGCCCATCAGGCTGCCCATGCTGAGCTCGCTCTCGTCGGCAAGCGCCGCCGCCGTCTCGGCCACCTGCCATTTCCATTCAGGGGCGGTGTAGATGTAGATGTCGGCGGCGTCGATGCCCGTCACATCCAGGATTTCTTCGATGTCTGCCAGGGTGTCCCGGACGAGCTGCTCTCCCTTGATAGCCTCCTCGTTGATTTCATCTGCAGCGGGGAACGCCGCCTCTGTGACGAAGCCGTCGCCGCCGAGGCTGTCCCACATCTCCTCGGCGAGATGCGGGGTAAACGGGGCCATGAGCCGTATCCATGTGTGGAGCGCCTGACGGATAGCATCGCGGCTGGCGCCACCTCTTTTTTGATACCACTGCACCGCGTTGTACATGTCGTAAAAGACGACGTTGGCGGCCCGGCGCAGCTCATAGGCCTGCATGGCCTCCCGGGCTTCGCCCACGTATTTGTTCACGGTCGCCCGGAGCCAGCCGTCTATGGCCGCCTGCGGACCGTCGAGTTCGAGCAGCTGCTCGTGGAGCTCCCAGAGCCGGCTGAGCCGCCGGCGGTAGCTGTAGGCCATGTCCCCGTCCCATTCGATGTCCACGTAGGGGGAGCCGATGTGCGCGTAGTAGAGCCGCATGGTGTCCACGCCGTATCGCTCCGCCGCATCCGGTATGGGCACGGCGCCGCCCTTGGACTTGGAGATTTTTTCGCCGCTCTGCTGGGTGATCCACCAGTTGACGAAGACGCCCCGGGGCCAGTGTTCCGGCTGCATGATGGCCACATGGTTCATGATGAACACCGGGAAGTGTACGGTCTTGTGTTCCTTGCCGCCCAGGTTGATGTCCACGGGGTACCAGGCGAGGAAGTCCCGCCGGACCTGTTCCCATCGCTCGTCGGCCGGCTCTCCCCTGCCGAGGAAGACGTAGTCGAAGAAGTCCAGCGTGAGCTCCTCGGGCTCCAGCGTGCCGTCGTTGACATATTTGGAGACCACGTAGTAGGCGGGATAGAGCGTGGAGTCAGATATGGGCTCGATGGTCCATCCGTCCTTGAAGGGAAACGGGGTTCCCAGCCAATCGCCTTTTCGAATGCAGGCCCGGTCGTCGAACCAGTCCAGCACCTTCGGCAGCTCCTCCCCGTATTCCGGGGGGTACATGTTCATCGTCGCCACGTGGTCGGTGCTCATCTCGGTGAGCTCTGCATCGCTATAACGAATGAACCACTGGTCGGGCACCCGCTTGATGATGACATGCTCGCCGCAGCGGCAGACCACGGGCTTGGAGAACTCCCGCATGACCGCGGCATGGCCTGCATCGAGCAGGTCGTCTTTCACCGCATCCTTGATGTCGGAGACGGGAATGCCGGCGTAGTCGGCGCAGCGCTCGTTGAGCCTGCCCTTGTGGAACTCGGCCTTGTACACCTGCTGCGTCGCCATTTCGAGCTTGTCGTGCTCATCCTGCCGCCGGATATCCATTTCCTCGACGATGTCCCTCGCCGGGATGCCGTAGCCCTCTACCTCGATGATGACGATGGGCTCGATGTCGGGTGCTGCCTCCTGCAACGCCACGTAATCGTAGGGGGCATGGGCGGGCACGGACATCACGATGCCGGTCGCCACGTCGGGGTCGGCGAACGGGGCCGGCAGCACGGGGACCTCGCGGTCGACGAGCGGTACCGTGCAGGTCTTGCCGACCAGCTCGCTCCCCTCGATTTCCTCGACCTTTGTGACCTCCTCGCCCAGCTGGTTGGTCAGCTTGCGGTAGCCCGGCTGGGAGAGGACCCATCGCTCGTCGTCCACCATTGCCACCACATAGGTGACATCGGGATGAATCCACATGTTGGTCACCCCGAAAATGGTCTCCGGGCGGAGCGTCGCCGCCGGTAAAACCAGGTCGTCCATTTGGAATGTGATGACGGTGAACTCGTTGATTTCTGCGTCGCCGCCCTCCGAGATGTCCGTTTCGGAGCGGTCGACGGCCACCGGCCCGCAGCCGGGGCAGAACGGGGCAAAATGGGGCTTCCGGGTGAGCAGTCCTTCGTCGCGCAGTTTATGGAACTGCCAGGTGATGAACCGTTTGTATCCCTCCGATACCGTGGTCATCAGGCGGGAGTAGTCGATGAGGAAGCCGAACCGTTTCCAGTAGTCGTCGACATATATCTTGCTGAAATACCGGATGACCTCGTCCGGGTCGTCCAGCCGCTGGATGACCTCGTCCGGGCAGCCGTTGCTCCGCAGGTAGGTGAGCATCGCTTCGTCTTTGCGGGCCACCTTTTTGGCGAGGCTGACCGCCGGCAGCCCGGAGGCGTGAAATCCTGCCGGGTAGCAGACGGCATGCCCGGTCATCCGCTTGTAGCGAGCGATCATGTCGGCGTAGGCGAACCCGCGCATGTGGCCCACGTGCAGGAATCCGGAGATGCCCGGGTAGGCGAAATGAATGAAAAATGGCTCGTCGCCGTCGTCCGGCGCTGCCTCGTAGAGCTTTTCGTCGTACCACCGCTGCTGCCATTTTTCCTCGATGGCGGTGAAATCTACCATTGGCAGGCATAACGGCCCTATTTATATAAGGATTATGACCTCTGGATATGCAACGGTGCCGCTCCGCTTTGTAAATTTGATTTTACAAAACGGGGCGGTCAGCGGCATCCATGTAAACCGTCCTGTACAAATATTTTATTATATGCCGCCCCATTTGTGTTGCCATGGCCCAAGTCGAAAACAAGCTCGGGATCAGCGAGGACGTCATCGCGGATACCGACAGCTGCCGGAAAAATTTTACCTGCCTCGACCCCGAAACGCGCGCCGTCTGCCCCGTAGAACAGCGCATCATGGACGTCCTCTTCGTCGAGCCCGACGACAACTTTTTCTGCCCATACAAGACCTCGTTCGGCGACTCCTACGTGTGCGGATGCCCGACCCTTCAGGGACTCTACGCACAGCACCGCATCTAAAAAAGCAGGCTGCCCACAGCCAACAGCATCACGGGACTCCTCGGCAATACCGCACCATCATACCTTTTCTCACTAACGCCTTTTACGAAAATGTCACGCGCCGGCACCACTGCCGATTACAGCCGCTCTTCGATCTCCAGCCGGTTTTCACCGCGCGGAAAAATAATGGGAAGCTTCATCTCCTTGGCCCGCTGCTTGAGCTCACGGTCGTTGGTGACCACGGCGCCATCCATCTTCAACGCCGTCTCCAGGACGCCGTCATCTCCCTTGTACTCGGTCTCCATCAGCCGAAACTCCCGCTTCTTGATGATACTCAAACCGAGCTTGGCAGCCCGGCCAACCTTGCCGTCCTGCTGCGCCAGATACTCCATCTCCTCCACCACGGAACTGGGCACGATGATGCGGCACATGCCGAGCAGCCGGTTGATCTCCTTCTCAATGTTGATACCCGACTGATAGGGAATCATCAACGCGTTGGTATCAAGGATCACAGCCCTCATTGTATCTCCCCATAGCCCACGAGCCGCCACCGCCGTTTTATCTGCTTTGAGATGGCCACCGTCTGCCCCTCCTCGGCGCAGACCGGCAGCTTGAGATTAACCTGGGCGACACCGTCATGAGCCGAGGTCACCACACCCACTGTCGTCGCGGTGCCAACGGTCAGCATCAACGGCTCATTGGTCTTTATCGCCTTCACGTCGTCGTCCAGCGACCCCACCATCCGGTTGAGCATCTGGACGTCGAGCTCAAACTCGTTCCACACCGGCGGCAGCAGGTCAGCCCGGCCGACGATGCTGCCCGCCAGCGCGTCAGCCTTGGTGAGCGAGGGGTCCATGGAGGTGCCGATGCCCAGCAGCCCGCCGGGGCCGGCCTCCTCCACCGTGTCGCCGCCCGTCAAAATAGATGAAATCGTCGTGAAAATAGACTCGTAATACTGCTTGCCGTGCTCATCCACCTTCCGCCCCGGGCGTATCTCGATTTCATTGCCCACCGAGAGCCTGCCCTGCTTCAGCGAGCCGCCGATGACCCCGCCCCGTATCTCATCGGGTGCGATACCCGGCTTGTTGACATCGAAGCTCCGGGCCGTATACATAATCGGGTTCTTTTTCAGGTCACGCTCCGGCGTCGGAATGTGCTCCTCAATCGCCTGAACCAGAGTGTCAAGATTGGTCTGATGATGCGCCGAAATCGGGATGATGGGCGCCCCCTCCGCCGTCGTCCCCTCAGTAAAATCGCGGATCTGCCGGTAGTTCTCCATCGCCTCCTCCCGACTGACCAGGTCGACCTTGTTCTGGACGATGATGACCTCCTCGGTGCCCGTGGTGTCCAGCGCCATCAGATGCTCCTCGGTCTGCGGCTGCGGGCATTCCTCGTTGGCCGCGATGAGCAACAAAGCGCCGTCCATGATGGCAGCCCCGGAAATCACGACCGCCATCAGCGTCTCATGGCCAGGGGCATCGACAAACGATACCTTCCGGAGCG
This sequence comes from uncultured Thermoplasmatales archaeon, assembly GCA_964594625.1. GTDB lineage: Archaea > Thermoplasmatota > E2 > UBA202 > DSCA01 > CAZESS01. Next base: position 18,371 of record CAZQNC010000009.1, read on the forward strand.
GCTCGGCCTCCGCGCCACACGCAGGGCACTCGGGCTGCGCCGTGTAGCACTGCGGCTCAGGGCATTCCGGGCATCTGTAAAAGGTTGCGTCGGCATAGCCAAGCTTGATGGAGATACCACGCTTCAGCTCCTCCGAATGCTCGTCGGTCCACTTACCCGACAGGGCCTGGGTGAGCGTGGTTTTGCCGTGGTCGACGTGGCCGACCATGCCGATGTTTATCTCAGGCTGACTCATCTTTCTCTTCGTGTGCCGCCTCTAACAATTCCTTCATGGGTTTGCTGCCCGATTCGATGACCTTCATGTTTATCTGTGACGTGTTCAGGCTGATGGTGTTGCCGCACACCGTCTTTTTCCTCCGGACACCGCGGTCGTCGGGTTTAAACCCGACGCTCTTCGTCAGCAGAATCTTGCGGCGTGAAATCCCGGGGATCTCCTTCCGCATGACGAAGCCGTCACCGTCGCTTCCCCCGGTAATCTGGAGCTTGTAGCCGGGCAGCGAGACGAAGATGCCGTCGACCTCGTCCCCGATCTTTTTGCCGATAAGGGAGTTGGCGTGATGGCCGCTCACCTCAACCTGATGCGCCTCGCTTCCGTTGCTGATGTCCACCTTGAACTCTGGCATAGTATCATCTCTGCAATACACGTCCCTTTTAATATTTTTGGTGCTCGCCCCTGCCGGCGCCGCCCGCTCCGCTTCCTGCGGGAGAGGGGCAAAAATAAATATATGCCCGCCCGATTTCGATACCCATTATGGGTGACAGCATGCAAAAATGGCAGCCAACATATAGAGTTATGGCATTTCTGACCGTCGCAGCCCTTCTTCTTTCAACGGTGGCGGTCACGGCGGACAACGGCGGACCCTCGGCAGATTTCACGTGGACGCCACAGGAGCCCACCGACCTCCAGGACGTCCAGTTTACCTACACGGGCAGCGGAGACGCCATCGTCTGGATGTGGGACTTCGGCGACGGCCACACCGCCACCAGCAAAAACCCGGTGCACCGCTACGACGACAACGGGACATACACCGTCCGTCTCACCGTCTGGGACGACCAGAACCACATGGACACCATCACCAAGCAGGTCACGGTCGCCAACGTTCCCCCCGTCGCGGATGCAGGCGGAGACATCGTCACCAACACCCTCACAATCAGATTCAACGCCTCCGCCTCACATGACCCCGACGGAACCATCCAGAGCTACGCATGGGACTTCGGCGACGGCGACACCGGCACCGGGATAACCCGGAATCACACATACAGCGAGGCGGGCACCTACACCGCCGAGCTCAACGTGACCGACAACGACGGCGCCTCCAACACCACCACCCTGGAGCTGCTGATAGACACCACGGCGCCCGTCACCAATGCCACGTTCAACGGCACCGGCACCGGCGACTGGTACCGCAGCACCGTCACCGTCACCCTGAACGCATCCGACAACGAATCAGGTGTCAACGCGACATGGTATATGCTCACCACGCAGGTCAACGACACATGGCAGAACGGCACCTGGGAGCGCTACAACGCATCATTCAACGTCACCGGGGAAGGCCGGTACAACCTGACCTATTACTCGGTTGACAACGCCACCAACCGCGAGGACAACGACAGCGCGGCGGTCAACATTGACACCACGCCGCCGGTCACCAACGTGACGCTCAACGGCACCCTGGGCAAACAGGGCTGGTACCGGGGCTCGGTTACCGCCACCCTGAACGCCACCGACATGCTGTCCGGCGTCGACGGTATAGAATACACGGTGGACAACGGCGGTGACTGGGAGACCTACGACGGCGCGGTGACCATCAGCGGCACCGGCAACCACACCCTGGAATATCGAGCCGTCGACGTTGCCGGCAACCGGGAGGCAACCAACAATCTCACCATCTATATAGACGGCACGGACCCGTCGGCGTCCCTTGACGTCCCCCAGGCAGGCATGATATACCTGTTCGGCCGGGACCTGCTGCCCACGCTGTTCGGCAACACCGTCATCATCGGCGACCTCACCGCCGAGGTCACGGCCACCGACAGCCATTCCGGCGTCTACAAGGTGTTCTTCTACCTGGACGACGAGCTCCTCTGGGAGGACTACAACGCCCCCTACCAGGTGGAGCTACCCACCGAGTTCCCCCTGGCCCGGCACGGCATCTCGGCCGTCGCCTACGACGCAGCCGGCAACACCGACGCCACGCAGACCGTGCAATACCTCAAGATGCTGTAACGCTCCGTCAACGGCTGAACACCACCTCGCCGTCGTACCATATCGTGATGATGCGGTGAAAGGGAATCATGCCGTCGGCGGTTTTAAAAAAATGCTGCATGACGTCCACGATGTCGTCACCCGTCGCAACGCTGGTATCACCCGGCTGGCCGCGGTCAACATATGCAACACGCAGCCGCGACAGATTGCAGCGTTCATCCCATTTTATCCTGTTGAGCACCGCACGGATATCACTGTCCATACACAAAATTTTATATATGAGCCGCCCATTTTAACTTTGCTGTTTTAAGCGTGATACTATGGAAAACAAGAAAGGCACAACGACAGTTGGAATGGTGTGCGACGGAGCTGTCGTCGTTGCGTCCGAACGGCGAGCGACGATGGGTACCATGATAGCTCACAAGCGTGCCAAAAAACTCTACAGGATAGACGACCACCTGGCGCTGACCACTGCCGGCCTCGTCGGCGACGCGCAGATGCTCGCCCGCTACCTTGGCGTCGAATCGGAGCTCTACAAGCTGCAGCGTGAAATGGACATGCCCATCAAGGGTGCCGCGACGCTGCTCGGCAACATTCTGAACCAGCGGAAGTTCGCTCCCTTTTTCGTGCAGCTCATCGTAGCCGGCATCGACACGAGCGGAGGACATGTGTACTCCGTTGATGCAGCTGGAGGCGCCATCGAAGACGTCTACACGTCGACTGGCTCCGGCTCGCCCTACGTGCTAGGTGTGCTCGAGGACCACTACCGGGAAGACATAAGCGTCGACGAGGGGGTCGACCTCGCCATCCGCGGACTGACGGCGGCGATGAAACGCGACGCTGCCTCGGGCAACGGAATCGACCTGGCGGTCATAACCCCCGAGGGCTACACCAGCTACTCCGACGACGACATCCAGGAGCGGCAGGCGGCGATGGAAATCCAGCACACATAAATCGAGATAATATTCATGGCAGTTGAAGATATCCTGCGGGATGTCCGTGAGGAAATAGACAATACCATCCCGGCATCCATCCGCGTGACAGAGGTCACGTTCGAGGGTGCCCAGCTGGTCATCTACACCAAGGACCCGGACACCTTCGCCGAGAAAAGCGACATCGTCCGGAGGCTGGCCAAGCGGCTGCAGAAGCGCATCGTGGTACGCCCCGACCCCAGCGTGCTGGCGGACATCGAAACCGCGGAAAACAAGATACATGAGCTCATCCCCGGGGAGGCAAAGATAGCCAACACGTACTTTGAGCCAGACGTCGGCGAGGTCACCATCGAGGTGGAAAAACCCGGGGTTGCCATCGGCAAACACGGCTCGTTGCTCAACGAAATAAAAAAAGAAATCGGCTGGACGCCCAACGTCATCAGGCGGCCGCCCATGGAGTCAAAGACCGTGCAGGAGATACGCGGCTACCTGCGCAACGCCGCCGACGAGCGGAAGGAGTTCCTGCAGCGTCTCGGCCGGCGCCTGCACCGCGGCGTCTCCGACGGCGAAAAATGGGTCCGCATGACCTCGCTGGGCGGCTACCGGGAGGTCGGCCGGTCGTGCACGCTGCTTTCCACTCAGGACAGCAAGATATTGATCGACTGCGGCGTCGACGTGTCCAGCCCGGACAACGGCGCTCCCTACATCCACATGGACGAGGTGCAGCCGCTGGAGTCGCTGGACGGCGTCGTGGTGACGCATGCGCATCTCGACCATTCCGGCCTGGTGCCCCTGCTGTACAAGTATGGGTACGACGGCCCCGTCTACTGCACCTATCCCACCCGGGACGTCATGGTTCTCTTGCATATGGACTACCTCAAGGTGGCGGCGGAAAACGCCAAAAAATCGCCCTATCTCTCGGACCACGTCCGGGAGGAAATAAAGCGATGCATCCCCATGCACTACGGCGACACCACCGACATCGCTCCCGACGTCCGGCTCACGCTCCACCGCGCCGGGCACATCCTGGGCTCCTCCATCTGCCATTTCCACATCGGCGACGGCCTTTACAACATCGCGTTCTCCGGCGACATCAACTACGAGCGCACCCTGCTGTTCAGCCCCGCGGCCACGCATTTTCCCCGGCTGGAGACCCTGGTCATGGAGTCCACCTACGGCGGCAGCAAAGACGACCAGCCCAGCCGCTCAAAGGCCATCGACAAGATGAAAGACATCGTGGAGGCCACCATCCGCCGGGGCGGCAACGTCGTCGTCCCCGTCTTCGCCATCGGGCGCTCCCAGGAGGTCATGATCGTCCTGGAGCAGCTCATGCGGCAGAAGGGCATCCCCGAGGTCCCCGTCTACCTGGACGGCATGATATACGAGGCGACGGCCATACACACGGTCTACCCGGAATACCTCAACAAGCAGCTCAAACAGCGCATCTTCCAGGAGGACAAAAACCCCTTGCTTTCAGACGTCTTCAAGCGGGTGGACAGCTTCGAGATGCGTGAGGAGATACTGGACAGCCCCGACCCCGCCGTGGTGCTGGCAACCAGCGGCATGATGAACGGCGGCCCGGTCATGGAATACGTCAAACACTGGGGCGAGGACAGCCAGAGCTCCCTCATCTTCGTCGGCTACCAGGCCGAGGGCACCCTGGGCAACAAGATACAGAAGGGATGGCGGGAGATAACCGTCGGCGGCAAGGCCGTCAAGCTCAACATGAACGTCAAAACCTGCGAGGGCTTCTCCGGCCACTCGGACAGGCAGCAGCTCATGAACTACGTCCGCAACGTCAGCCCCAAGCCCCGCACCGTCATCATCAACCACGGCGAGGAATCCAAATGCCTGGACCTGGCATCGAGCATCTACAAGAAATACCACATCAAAACCCGCCCGCTCAAAAACCTCGAAACCGTCAGGTTCAAGTAGCCATCCGGCGGCGGCCCCGCCAGCGCGGCAGGCAGAATTATTTAAACCAATGGCACATCTTGCTACCGAGGCCATGCATCCCGAGAACGCCATCTCACGGCCGGATGCCCTCGCCGGATATACCGCTGTTATCCTCATAGGCCTGGGCGTCGTCCAGGTCGTATTCGGCGAATTTTTTTCCGAGAGTGTGGCCCTGGTCGCCAACGGCATCGACTGCATCGGCGGCGGCTTCGTCTCCGCCACCGTATGGGCCGGTCTCCTCTACTTCCAGCGGCCGGCCGACGACCGCTTCCACTTCGGCTACTACAAGCTCGAAAACCTGGCGTCCATCGCCGCCGCCATCGTGATGTTCATCCTGGCCGGATACATCTTCCTTCGCTCGTATCAGCAGCTCGTCGACCCCGAACCCGTCACGCTCCCCGCCGTCGGCATCGCGCTGGCTCTCACCGCAGCCATTGTCGTCCTCGCCCTGGGCGTATACAAAAAGCGAGCCGGCCGCGACACCCGCCTAGGGTCCGTAAAACTCGAGGCGTTCAACACCATCAAGGAAGGAAGCGCGTCGGCGCTCACCGTCGTCGCCCTGCTGCTCTCCACGGCGGGCTTTCCCGTAGCGGATGCCGTCGTGGGCTTCGCCATCTCTCTCGCCATCGTCAGCATCGGATACATATCCATCAAGGAGTCGAGCGCCATGCTGGTCGACGCCTGCGACAGCCAGTGCCTGCTGCAAAGCCAGGTCATCAGGCGTATCACCAGGGGCATAGACGGCATCCTTGAGGCGAAGTTCATCCGCCTGCGCCGCTCCGGCCCCGTGCTGCAGGGGGAGCTCGAGGTCGTCGTCCCCCGGGAGATGTCCATCGCGGAGGTCTACAGCATCCGTCAGCGCATCCTCGACCGGGCGACGGAGGAGGTGCCGGAGCTCGAGCGGCTGGCCATCACGGCTATACCAGCCATGTCCGATGGAGATGAACAGCCCGGCGACTCCTAAGCACGTTTTATTCCTGTATCAGCTGTTCGCAGCAGCGGCAGGTGCCGGCCGAATTATTCATCTCGACGCCGACA